>NZ_JACJQO010000038.1 GCF_014696715.1 Pseudanabaena sp. FACHB-2040 | reverse complement strand
TTGTTGGAAGACCGGCTAAAGGAACGGGGTAGCATCTACAGCAAAACCGCCAACTGGGTTCCCTATGTCCAAGTGGATGGCAGGCTCGTGACCGGCCAGAATCCGGCCTCTTCAGGACCCGCAGCGGAAGAGTTACTGAAGTTGCTTCGCTCTGTTTGATCTGCGCGGTAGTAGGCTTAACAAAAGCTGCTGCGCTTCAATATGCCAAAGCGGGTATTGGCATCAATGTCGTTGCACCAGCAGCCATCGAAACAGATATGTTTGAAGCAGCGACAGGTGGGCAGGATGAAGCCGAAGCTTACATAACAGGACTTCACCCGATCGGACGAATTGGAACACCGCTTGAAGTTGCAAATGCAGTCCTGTTTTTATCATCTGACCTGGCATCGTTCACAACAGGTGCAACGTTGATGGTGAATGGCGGGTATGTAGCGCAATAGTCGATCGGCAGTGCGACACGTTGCGGCCAAGTGGTGATTGACCTGCATTATCTGCTCGATCACTCTCCGTGCCGTTGGTTCCTCAAGAGTATCAGGTAGTACGCAGTGTTTGATTGAGCAGTAATACATCCGAAGGAGTCCATCATGACGACACACTTGCAGGCAAAGTTGCACTGGTAACGGGTGGTTCTCGCGGTTTAGGAGCGGCGATCGTAGGGTAGGCGAAAGATCAAAACTTTTACACTCACAATTAACGCAAGGAAAAGAAATGGCTAAAAAATTTAGTGCAAAATCGACCGCCGACGAGGTGCTTTCCGGCATTAATCTCAAGGGAAAGCGATTTCTCATTACGGGTGCATCGTCGGGCATTGGACTCGAAACCGCCCGCTCACTGGTCGCTCACGGGGCTAGTGTCGTCGGCGCGGTCAGAAACCTCGCTAAAGCTGAGCCAGCCACTGCATCAGTTCGTGATGCCGCTTTGCAAGGAGGTGGCAGCCTGGAGTTGATCAATCTTGATCTGGCATCCTTGCAAAGCGTTCGTGCCTGTGCGGATAAACTGTTGGCTGACGGTCAATCGTTCGATGCCATCATCGCCAACGCTGGCGTTATGGCAACTCCGTTCGGTCGGACGATCGATGGCTTTGAAGTCCAGTTCGGAACTAACCATCTTGGTCATTTCGCCCTGATCAATGGGATCGAGCCGCTGCTCGCCGATAATGGACGGCTAGTCGTCCTGTCGTCGCTCGCGCATCGCGGTGCCGATATCGACTTGGACGATCCGAATTTCGAGCAGCAGGCGTACGATCCATGGGTTGCCTATAGCCGATCGAAAACCGCCAATTCACTGTTCGCTGTGGAGTTTGACAGACGGCATCGTGATCGCGGCATTCGGGCTGCTTCGGTGATGCCCGGAAACAGTCTCACGGACCTACCCCGCCATTTCTCGCAGGAGGAGTTGCAGGGACTTTTGCAGACTGTTGACGCAGCGCGCACCGAAGCGGGTCTGCCGCCGAAAGAGTTGAAAGAACTTCCGCAGGCAGCCGCGACATCGGTTTGGGCAGCAGTCGTGGCGAATAAAGACGAGATCGGTGGACATTATCTCGAAGATTGTGCGATCGCGCCGATCAATGACACACCCAACCCATTTGCCGACGGTGTCAGATCGTATGCGCTTGACGTGAACAAAGCTAAGCAGCTCTGGGCGAAAAGCGAGGAATTGATCAGCGCTGCGTTTTGAAGGTTATCGCGCAAGAATCTGAAAAACTGCTTAAGAATCTGAAAGAAACCGAGCATTAGAACTCATTACACTTCGGTCAATTAGATGAGAATCCAATGCAGCATTCATAGGAGATTGCAATGCCTTACGTTACTGTTGGTCAAGAAAACTCTGCAAACATCGATCTCTACTACGAAGATCTTGGGACAGGACAACCGATTGTACTGATTCATGGATTTCCATTGAACGGACATTCCTGGGAGAAGCAGGTTTTAGTTTTACTGAATGCAGGATATCGAGTAATTACCTACGATCGCCGAGGATTCGGTGCTTCCAGCCAACCCTCGTTTGGTTATGACTACGATACCTTCGCCGCCGATTTGAATGCACTCATGACCAAGCTTGACTTGCAAAATACCGTGCTGGTCGGTTTCTCAATGGGAACAGGTGAAGTCACACGTTATCTTGGCAAATATGGATCAGAGCGGGTGCAGAAAGCCGTGCTGATGGCTCCCGTTCCACCGTTTCTGTTAAAGACAGACGACAATCCAGAGGGTGTTGATCAAAGCGTTTTTGATGGCATTATGAAAGCGATTGTTGAAGACCGTCCAGCCTACTTTTCTACATTCTTCCAGGGCTTCTTCAATGTGGACGTGTTGCTGGGCGATCGCATCAGCAATGAGGCAATTCAAGCCAGTTGGAATGTGGCAGCAGAGGCTTCTGCGAAAGGAACTTTGGATTGCGTCCTTTCCTGGCTCACCGATTTCCGCGACGATCTGCCCCGCATTGATGTGCCGACTCTGATTATTCATGGAGATAGCGATCGCATTCTGCCGCTTGAGTCCACCGCAGCAAGACTTCCAAAGCTGATCAAAAACAGTCAACTGGTTGTCATTCCCGGCGGGCCGCACGCTATCAACTGGACTCATGCTGATCAGGTCAATCCCGTGTTGCTGGACTTTCTTCAGCAGAAATAATCAGTGACCTGCCGGATTCCTGTCCTGTGAAAAAAACGCTGTGGTTCATCAGTTGAGTCAGGCTCAAATGATACATATATTTGTCTAGTTCTGAAGAGGCAATTCTATGACTGTCCCCACTCAAACGCCTCGAACCGTTGCCGGAGCAATCAACAGCGTTGAAACACTCGAAGGGGCTGGATTTCTCGTACGTCAGCCCTTTCCCAAAAGTAGCTTCTCTGAATTTGACCCGTTTCTCCTCCTAGACGAGTTGGGTCCGATTAATCTAAAGCCGGGTCAGGCAAAAGGTGCACCCGATCATCCGCACCGGGGCTTTGAAACCGTCAGCTATGTCTTGGGCGGACGGTTAGAACACAAAGATTCTGCGGGGCACGCCGGGCTACTAAATCCGGGTGACGTCCAGTGGATGACAGCAGGTGCCGGGGTTGTGCATTCTGAGATGCCGGAGTCAATGTTTACCCAAACTGATGGACGGCTCCACGGCATTCAACTATGGGTCAATCTGCCACAACGAGACAAAATGATGCCGCCCCGCTATCAGGAAATTCCAGCGGCTCACATTCCGGTAGCTCAAACCGAAGATAAGTCTGTGACAGTGCAAGTGATTGCGGGAGAAGCGTTAGGGGCAAAAGCCACAATTCAGACACGTGCGCCGATAACTTACCTTCACTTCACACTGCAACCAGGGGCAACAAAGCGTCCTCTAGATCTTCTGCTGATTGCAGGTGTACCCCTTAACGAACCAGTTGTGCGCTACGGTCCGTTTGCCATGAACACTGAAGCTGAAATTATCCAGGCGATGAACGACTACCAAGAAGGAAGGATAGGACAGATTTATGCTTAACACATCTCAATAACGGATTAGTCAACATCAACGCTTGAGTGTATTACGAATCAAACTACTGCGTCTGCACAAGCTTTTACTAGGTACTGAGCGCCTTACCTATGAGCAAGTTCGAGGGCAAGTTTCTAGAGGTGAATTGCTACAACTGGTTATTAGTCATGAGCAGTTTGCCTGGTTGTATCGACTCTGAGCATTGATTATCCAAATTGATGAGCTGCTTCATGCTGGTGAAGCTGTTACACCAAAGGCAATTGAAGCGATTGGCAGTGACATTCGTACACTGCTCAGCCCCGACGATTGGGCGATGAGTTTGCCATGAAGTATAATACGGCGCTTCAACGCCACCCCGATGTCGTGTTAGCTCATGCAGATGTCATGATGTTGCTGACCTCTGACAGTATTCAATCAATTGCAAGCCTAAACTTATGCTGATCCAAAAACTAAACGACTGTGAAGAAATTATCGCTGGAGATGGAACTGTTCTGCGCGAACTGCTTCATCCTGACAAACAAGACATCAACTTGCGTTACAGTTTGGCGCATGCGGTCTTGCCTGTTGGCAGAACTTCGATTCCATACTTGCTCATAAATATAAGTATGAAAAAAACATTTTGGCTGTGGATAGTGGTTGGCATACTGGGTGCCCTATTGGCTCAGCCCGGCGCGATCGCCCAAACGACCCAAATTATTCTATTTGACGGGCCTGACTTTAGCGGTGAACAGCGATCGTTTTCCTCTGGGGTGCGTGACTTAAACAACCAGGGCTTTAACGATCGCGCCGAATCAATGGTTGTGGTCTCGGGCACCTGGCAAGTCTGCTCTGACTTTCGCTCCCGAGGCAACTGCAAAACCTTTAGCCCCGGCAACTACTCGTCGTTGGGTTCCTTTGGGCTAGCCAATGCCATTAGCTCCATTCAGCCCGAAACCACCACTACGCCGTCGGTCGGCGGCGGCACTAGCCCCCGCATTACCGTCTATTCAGACCCTGGCTATAGCGGTAACAATGCCGTCTTTACCACTTCCATTAACAATCTCATCCCCCGCGGGCTCAGTGACACCATTTCGTCGATTCAAATCGATGGTGGCAACTGGCAGCTGTGCGCCGACGTAAACTACCGGGGCAGGTGCCAAACCTTAGGCCCCGGCAGCTACAGCAACCTCAGCGCCCTGGGGCTGCAAGACACCATCAGCTCAATGCAGCTAGTCAGCAGTGATAGCTCGGGCAGCAGTGGGTCTAGCGGTAGCTTGATCACGGTGTACCTCGACGTTAACTACGGTGGTAGCAGCATCACGGTCTCTGACTCGATCCACGACCTGATCCCTCGGGGGCTCAACGATCAGATCTCCTCGGTGCGCATTCAAAGCGGCACCTGGCAACTGTGTTCAGACGTCGGCTACCGAGGCAACTGCCGTACCCTAGGCACCGGCAGCTACAGCGACCTGAGCGGTCTAGGCTTGCAAGACAACATCAGCTCGATTCAGCGCATCCAGTAATCGCGATTGCTGGAGACTGGACAGCCGGGACGGCTATCCCACAAGAATTGTCCCAAATATAGTATTGGCCAGTTCGCTTATGCTGAGCACACGCCAGACGTCCCCCTCAAGGCGGACGGCGAACATATCGCCATCCTCAAGAAGGAAAACATGGGCCTCGTTGCGGTCAAGCGAAACGTCGAGTTCGAGGTCATAGAGCTTCCATGGCTCCGCATAGGCCGTACCAGGAAAGTCCACATAGACTTAACTCGACTTTATCCATTTGAGCATAAAAGGAAAGCAGCAAGTCTCTCAGGCTCTCTAGCCCAATTGTGCTTGCTGCTTTCCTTCTTGGCTCAAATGGATAAAGTCGAACTTAGGGGAGGAGAAGATGGCTCAACAAATTGACCAATGGAAAAAAAGATCAGTTTGTGCGCCTATTATTGCGATATGGTGGGATTATCCAGCGATTGAATCGGGAAATAAATCGATGGGGTATTTAATTTGTTATTCATTTCACAATGTTCGTATTCCTGCATCTCAAGTTACGGCAGCTCTAGCAGCAATTCATCATCTGTATCAACCTGAAATGGTTGAACGAATGGGTACAGCAACGATCTACGACCACACAACTAAGACGATGAGAAAATGCTACCGAGGTGGTCATCTTCCGTCTACTGGGAGTTTTGCGACCCTAATGGATGCGTTGCAAGAGTGGTCTTTGGGGAGTGTACAGCAATCAGACGGCAGTATTGAGATTGTGGAGTATCGGTGCGACAAAGCGGGAGATGAGAGCGTGTTATTTGATGCGATTGCCCCTTTTCTTGACTACAGTTGCAATCCCCGCGTAGATGCCTTTCAGGATAACAATGAACATTGGCGGCATGTTTTCATGGACGGACAACATCGGCGGGTTCTCGGCAAAGTCATTTTTGCCGACCAATATCCAGAGTTATTTGATTCTTTAGAGAACTGATACAGCAGCATGAGATACTCTCGTAGAGATACCTTTGCCCGCAACGTTCCGAACAATCACTTTAATTTCTGAGAATGCAACGATCGATTCAACTGCTGGTAGTACTAGATAGGTAATGATGCATTGTAGTAGTGGATGAAATTCCACAGCAAGCCAATATGGTTGCGTAGGCTTCTCGAGAAGGCAAGGCTGCGCCTCACAAAGCGTGAAACCCGCTGCCGCAAGGTGTTGTTGAATCGCTCTATGTAGCTCGTTTTGCCACTGTCCTTACTCACCACCTGATGCCGCTTCTGGGGCAACACACCTTGGTAAGCCTTCCAGTCATGGGTGTAGATAACAGCACACTGCCGATAAACCTTGGGCAGAGAGTCCCACAACCTTTGGGCACTTCTCCGGCTACGGTCTCCCACATAGGCCCCAATAATCTCTCTGGTTTGAGCATCCATTGCTAGCCAGACCCACTGCTTGTTGCCCTTGCGATCAACGAAAGACCACAGCTCATCACACTGCACGCTTAAAGGCCCCTTTTTTTCGGGCGTACTTGAGCCTGTCTCGGAGTTTGGGCTGCTTTGAGGTGAACGTAATCTTGGAGCCATTGCTCTGAGACCTGCGCTGCTCGGGCAATTCCTGCCATTGAGAGACGTTCTAGCAGAAGACGGTCAACCAAGTCCCGAGTCGCTTGGTCGATTCGCTTATCGGTGGGGTGCTCGACAAACTGGTATCCGCAGTTGCGGCACAGAAACCGTTGCTTTCCAGTATGGATACGGCCGTTCTTAACCGTGCGGGTTGAACTGCATCTTGAGCAGGTTGCCATTGCTCTCCGGTAGATCGCTTCGCTAATACCCTAACAAATCGATCATTACCTCTCGAGTTCTACCGATTCGTCATCATTTAGCCAATTCAACTGAAACTCAACTTGCAAAGATTGATAGGCTCCTGGCAGGAACTGTTGAGCCGAGAAATATGAACGCATTGACTGGAAAGCAAGCAGTGTCACTGTTGACGGAAATATTCACCCAGGAAGACTGGCAGGCAATGGTAGAGGCCGCATTGCACTCTATTTCATCACGGATGTTGAGTGCAGGAAAAACATAGCCTTTAACAACGGCGGTATGAGAGGACGTTTGATAATTCGGTTAAACTCATCGCCTGGGTCGCCCTCGACGATGATCTACAGAACCGGACGTGAAAGTTTCCCAACATCGGGCTCCTCAACGATTTGGTGAGTGACAATCATACCTCCCGACCTATGCCTTACACGCACATTTCGCAACACTTTGAAGGCCTTTAAAAGCTAGATTCAGCGCTACTTTCCAGCCTTCCAACCGTCTAGACTCAGTTCAAGACATCTAAATTTAGAGAAGAGATATAAGGAATAAAATAAGAGGAAAGAAGAAGTGTGTAGAAAGGTGAATCAGAGAAATTAGGTAAGAGAAATCTGGAAGGCGTTGCAGTGAAAGCTGTTGAGAGACTTTCCCTTGAAAAACAGTAACGAATCTGCAACAGAGTTGGAGTGCAGACTCGGAGAGCATATTTACTTAGAACCTACACCAATATTTCCTCACCAGAGGAAAGATGAAGCAAGAGTGGCTAGAGCGTAGATATGGATAGCAGTAGAAATTAAAAAGTGGCAATTAGGAAGAAGCAGATAGCCAACTCCCGAAAAATTTGCCTAACTTCTGCAGGATATGAAGAGAAATAGGGTAAATAGATGTGGCAGAAAGGGTAGCCAGGAGTGTTAAAGGGACTGAACTGGTGCATCTAAAGGGAGCGCAGAATGAGCTGGGTAGAAGAGGAGCTGAGTGGAACTGAGCTAGGAGATGCAAGGCTAACGAAACGGCTGATCGCAATGGTGCAAGCGCTGTACGAGCAGCCGAATAAGAGCGTGCCAGGAGCGAGTCAAGATGTGGCTGCGTTAGCTGGCATGTATCAGTTCTGGAGCAATCGACGCATCAAGGCCGAGGACATTTTGAGTGGCCATCAGCTCAGTACCGTGATGCGTTTGAGTAGCCACGAAACGGTCCTGGTATGCCAAGACACGAGCGATCTGGTGTACACGACACTGCGCCGTACACGTGGATTGGGGCCTATTAGTGATCTATCAGGCAAAGGGATCAAAGTGCACACAGCCCTATGTGTGAGCGATGCCGGAGTGCCGTTAGGAGTGCTTCACAGAAGAGCTGGACTCGCGATATGCAAAGCTGTCGCCCCCATCGACGGCGAGGAATAGAGGAAAAGGAAAGCTATCGGTGGTTGGAGAGCCTGGAAGCAGTGCAGCAACAAGTGCCCAAAGCAACGAGAGTGATCACGATAGCAGACCGTGAAGGGGACATCTACGAGTTGTTTGCCCACCTACGCCGAGCTAACTCAGAACTACTGATCCGCGCAGCCCAGAACCGTAGTACGAAAAGCTTCTTTTTTAGGAAAAATCAAGTTGATGTGTGGGCACTCGCGGCTCTCAGTAGCGGCAAGAGATGATGATATGTATTCATTTTAATTTCCTCTTCTATGCATATCTAAAAATTTAATCATCCATCCCCACTCATGCATCTGCATTTAGGCAACTATATCTATAAATCTATATCTGCGGTCTACATCCGCAATCTATATCCATTTATCTGTATCTAAGTATTAGGTAACCTGTTATTTCGCTAGCGAGTGGAGGCGGAGTGATTCAGTTCGATAGGTGAGTGTCGCAATCTGAGGGGTGAGTTTTCTGCCAGTAGTGGTGCAGTGTGGATGGAGGTTTCAGGCTGGGATGCGATCGCAAAGAAGGGATAACTCAGAGTGCGATTTGAGTTTGAGCGGCGGTTGGTTTTGCGGTGTTGTAGTGGCCCGTCGAGTTGATCCAGGTTGCGATCGCAAGTGCTCACCATAGGTACAGCCTCTGGAAGGCGGATGGGGCGTGGTGCATTGACACCTACAACGATGGCAGCTAGGAGTGGATGTACGGTGGCAGTACTTTAGAGAAGAAGCCTTTAGCGTTGCTGCACCAAAGGCCTAGCTTTACGGTTAGTGTCCCCACAGCTAACCCACGCTGCACAACGATTCGCTTGAGCGGCTGAAAATAACCTTGAGCTCAACTTCAGGATTTTTCAGTAATCCGTTCCGAGCAAATTGTTAGACCGGGCAGAAGAAGACAATCACTTATGCATGTCGAGCACTGACGATATTGGTACTTGTCCCATGGAGTTGGGAGCGTGTGCTCTAGTTGAAAGACAAGAGAACCTAACAATGCTTAGCTTCACACCATTTTGCTCAAGTTCTGCGATGTAGTTGGCAGCGATTTTTTCATTCCGGTAGCTCATGGAGGTTTGTTCCTGAGAAGAAGGTTGCCCAGAAACTGAAAGCTGGCAACTACACATCAGCAGTGAAGCGAGTGGTATGAACTTCTTGACATTTATTTCTAGTTCTTGCCCTTGTCATTAGAAATGTGAAAGAGTTTTGTCAACTACCTTTTAGAGTTTGTTGCAAGAATCTATTATTGCCTGGTCCGGTTAAACAAGCTGGCTATAGTGGGAAAGCTTAAATGACGGCTCACGGCTCTAGCAAGACCCTATGGCATATCCAAAACCCAATTCCCAGCCTCTGCAAATCCGCTCTATCTATCGACAGCAGCTCCACAACAATTTAGTTCTGGCGGCGGTGTTTGCTTCTCTGCTGGCTGGGTGTGGCGGACCGTCTAGCCAAACATCGAACAGCGGCAGCAGCACTATCACCGACCAAAACGCCGACGAGGCGATTCCGGCGGTGTTTTACGAAACCACAGAGCAATGCGAAGCCGACATTACCCAACAGCAGCAAGAATATCAAGTCTTACTTGAGGCCCACCAGCAGAATCAACTGGCTCAGCCCCCCGCTCCCCCGGTAATGCAGGTCGAAGACTGCGGCCCCCAGATGCAGGCGGCCCTGCAGGAACACGATCGCACCGCTCCGGTATATTCCAGCCTGGCAGACTGCCAGGCCGAGGGGGTGCAGTGCGAAACCACGCCCGCAAATGCTGAAACCAATGGGTACCGGCCGGCTTATGGCGGCACCTATCTCTACCCCTACGGTTCCCCGAGCTTTGTCTATCTCAATTTTGGCGGCAGCAACCGCAGCGTCTATCAACCCCATACCGTCTTCCGCAGCAGTCAGCCAGGGCAGGTGGTCACCCCCTTCGGACGCACCGTTCCCCAAACCGGTTCAGGGCCGGTGTCGGTGCCGCGTCACACCAGCGTAGCCGCGCCCACACGACCCACGGGTACCGCCGCTAGGGGCACTATTACCGGCCGCAGCAGCCAGGGATTTGGCTCAACCTACAAAAGTACGGGTACCGGTGGAAAGTAGTCGCTTATGAGACCCTTCAAGGTAGTTCGGCGTCGCAACTGGCAGGAGCACATCCAAGCCAACGCATACCAAACTGAGGTATTGAGCGATCCAAAGCAGCAGTATTGGGTAGAGGCCCTACCCCAGCCCTTTGCCCTGCAGTTCGATACGCAGGAAGAAACTGCGATCGCAGCCGCCACCGAGCAACTGTGGCAGATGTGCGTAGAGTTTCTAGACTGGTTCTTTACCGACCACCAGCCGGGGGATGTAGATCGGCGTTTAGCCACCTTGAAAATTCGTCCCGATTACTGGCCAGCGATTAAGGCCAGCTGGGATCGCACCGACCCGGTAGAGGACCTCTCCCTCTGCACCCGATTTGATCTGGTAGTCACCGAAGCGGGCCAGATCAAGCTGATCGAGATCAACGGTGAGACGCCGCTGCTGGGAGCAGAAACCATTTATCAGTGGAACTGGTTTGTTGACTACAAGCGCAACCACCAGACCGGCCCGTTTCCCCTGCCCAACGACGCCAGCCAGTTCAACGAATTTTGGGATATGGTGGCTGGTCAATGGCGGCGCATTGCTGATGCCTATAACCTGCGCCAAACGGGTATCTCCTTCCTGGTCGATGAGAACTTAGAGGAAGATTTAGAAATGGCCATGCAGCTAATCCAGATCCTCCACGACGAGGTGGATAGCGGCATCTACACCCAAATTGTCTACCTGCGGGGACTCCAAGATGAGCAGGGTCAGGAGGTGCAGCGGGGGCTGGGGCTAGATGAGGAAGGCTACTTCGTCGATCACGTTAACGATCGCATTCCAGTGCTGTGGAAAATCTACGACTGGTCTGACATTCAAAACGACATGGCCAACACCCAAGCAACGCCTGTTCTGGTTCGTCGCCTAGAGGCCGGAGACGTAAAGGTGCTCGAACCCCTCTGGAAGCAGGTGCTCTCTAATAAGGGGGCCATGGCCCTAATGTGGGACCAGTTCAAAGCCTCTGACTATCGCCCCTATTTGTTAGCAACCTACTTCGATAGCGATATTTCCCCCGAGGCCACGAAGCTGATGTTGGAGATGCACGTCAAGAAGCCCATGCTGGGACTAGAGGGGGTGGGCACCTCAATTGAAACAGGAGTCGGTGAACTGGAAAAACGGGATACCCTGGGCTACGGTTCAGAAGGGTTTGTCATTCAGGACTACATCGAACTCCCCCAGGCCTTTGGCTACCACTACATGGTCGGTAGCTGGGTCATCAACGGCGAGGCAGCGGGCATCATCCTGCGGGGAGACACCTCGCGCATTACAGGCCGCCATTGCCTGATCATTCCCCATGTTGTCTCCGATGATGGGCTCTATATTGCCCGTGTTTAGGTCGAGGGCAGGCTGCAGTCTTTTTACGAGTGAGGTCAATGATGGTGGTATGCAGGCCTAAACTGGGGCAAAACCATTGGGTTTTAGATCAGGTTCTCCCCCTTGATCACTCCATACCAGAAGAGTATTTTGCCCATGCCCCCGATGGGGTTTGGCAAAACTTTTGCAGTTTGCTCAGCCGAGATGTCTACTCGGAGGGAGACTCCCAGGCATTGTACGACTATGTAATGTCGCGCCAGGCAGACATGTCAGTAGACTTTCTAGCCATGCTGAGGCTTTGGCTGGCCGACGAACTGAAGCACTACGAAGCCCTGCGACGCACCTATCACGGTCTATCAGGGGTAAGTTTTGCTGACATGGATCGTTGCTTTTCAGAACGGGTTCATGACTTTGATCCGCTGCAAATCACCCTGCAAGACGAATTTACGCTGCTGGTGACGTTGATGTTTGATGAGATTGGCTCCGTCTACTCCTACCGACGAGATTTAGCCGAATATTACCAACATTTTGGGTCAAATATTCAGAAAATCGGCCACCATCTGGTCAAAGACGAGGGCATGCATTTCAACAATGCGGCCGAACTGCTGTTAGCCAATCATCAGCATCGGTTAGGGGAGGTTAAGGCCTTTTTGGAGCAAATTTCCCAGTTGGAAGGTAGTTTAAAGACCTACTACAAAACTTTTTTTCTGGATCACGCCCAGGAGCAGTATCGATTTCCCAGGCACTTCAACCAGGTCATTATCCGCGTTATTTTGGCCCGTCTGGGGTTAGGCCAGCAACCCATGTCAAAAGAGCTGAAAGAACTTTGGCAGTGGACACCAGAGGGGTATAGCTTGGTGCCAATTTTTGACACTGCATCCCAGCGGCCTGCCGCTGCTGTTGGCTAATCGTTTCAATGACGCGATTTGACGAGCGATATAGGAGGAGTGAGCGAGCTATAGAGTGAGATCTGGCCGTATCAAAATGAGTGAGGCAAACCCAAGCGTCGGTAACGATTCAGCTAACCAAAAGTCCTGGCTGTGAGGTGGAAAGACATGCGGCAGCATCTCCCACTGGCAGCCACTGCGCTGCACATAAAAGATGGCGTTGAGAATCTTACGCAAATCGACTTTGCGCGGATGACCTGCTGGACAATCAATAGTGTTAGTGTAGAAACCCTTGCTTCTATGTCTTTCCAGCTTTAGCTTCTCTCTAGAAATTAACTCTGAGTTTACTTACTTGAGGATCCTGCCTTTTGCACGTCCTCAATGTATGCCCTGAGAGGTGCTTTGGGCTGGTCACCTTGTCCTGCGGCCAACATCTTGAATTCCTGACGCAGTCTCCAAGAGACCGGAGTGTTTTTTAGAGGGTGAATCACAAAAGGCTTGCGAGACCACAAGGCATTTACCTGTACTGTTTCTTCGTGAATGATGAGCGTATCTTTCCAGCTAAAGGACCGTTGGCCCAGATTAACAACTGGATGCTTGAGGGCATGAACTGCCGTGGTCAAGAGAACGTCATCGTTAAATACAAAACCATGCTTACTTTGATCTCGTCTGAAGTACCCTCTATCACTCAAGGAACAAAACGTTTTCCATCCCATAAACCAGAAAGAACCAAGGATACAGTTAAATCGAAATCCACCTCGGATGCCCCTGTAACCAAAGTCACTCCACCAAACAGGAAATGTTCTGCTCAACTGCCAACGACGTTCTATCACGCCATTGACAGATTTTCTTTTGAAGCCGAAAGGCAGTAAGTCTGACGAGAAAAGGACCCTATCGCAGAGACGCATATTGAATGTTTCTCCGTATAAGCCACACCCATCAGTACAGTAAGCTGCCATTTCCTCTTCTAGTCCCTCTCGGACGACGAGGGCATCAGCATCGAGTTTGACGACCAAATCAAAGTCTCTGCCAACGTCGCGAATAGACTGTAAGCCTAGGAATGTTCTCTGAGCGTTGCCTCTATATTTCAGGGCCTTTGGAAGCCGTAAACAGTGAGCCTTACTGCCAGTTTGTTGAATAAATCTATCGGCTAAGGATTGGCCTACATAAGAGGGGGAGGCGTCGTCGACCAGAAATAGAGTGATTTCTCCTTGGCAGCATTTTATAAAGGAAGACAGTGCATCGTGGGCAATGTCTAGTTCGCCTTCGCAGATACACATCAGCAAAGCTATTTTAGTCATGTTAATCTTCCAAAATTACTACTCTGAACAGAATCTTTTAGAGAATTCCTATACTGAATTTAGAGAATCCTAAAACTCTCTTAAAAAAGGCTGCTTTAAGACAGGCCTCAGCAACTCTGTTCTACAAGGTAATCGTGTGGGTTTTAACCGGAAGCTAGTGCTCTTGAAACCCGGCTAAAACAGTCATTTCTATTACTTACGTAAGACGCTATTAGCTTTGAAAAGGCTATCAAATAGTTTTCTAATTGTCGAGCTTTAGATGAATATTTTGCGGTTTCTTTAAAGAGAGAGGTTATTTGTAAATTTAGAGCTAATTCTAAGCGGGATCTTAAGCGGTTAGACGATATAGGATTAGGTGACTCAGTGCCCCATAACTCATGCCTTCGCTGTAGCCGGTGTAAACCTCGTAGTCCTTTCTCCTGCGTCTCTTCGGCTTTAGCTTCTCTTTAGAAATCAGCTCTTAGAGGTGATGTAGAGGGGCTGTGAAGCGCTATAGGGGCAGCGTGGGTGGCAGAAGGATTGGAAGGCTATCGGTTTGCGCCCGACGCCGAACGATAAGAACGCATCGTCAACAATCGCTGCGACACCAGCACTAGCACCGGCAGCTCAATTAAAGGTCCGATCACCAGTGCCAGAGAAATTAAGGGGCGATCGGGAAAAGCTGAAGTTGCGATCGCAAGCGCAATTGGCGAGTTGCGGGCCAGCGTCGTACAGGTAAAGCAGGCCAAATTTTCATAGCTCAAGCGACAAACCCGCCCAATGGCCTGTCCCAGGTAAAAGTTCACGCCAAAGAAAATCAGCATCGGCAGCAGCATTTTCAGCAACAGGTCAGGCCGCTGCAGCAAGATTTGGCCTTGGGAGGCAAACATGGCTGCGATTGCGCCCCAGAGAAAGAGCGGCTGAGCGGTAGCTAGCTTGAGCGGAATCTGCCGCCAACCGGAACCCAAGTGGGGCATCACTCTCCTGGTAACAAACGCCAGCAGGATCGGTACCCCCAGAACCAGAACACCGCTTTGCAGCAGCAGTGCCCGATCGACCTGAATCAACAGCCCGGCAAAGACCAGCAGATATATAGGCAGCAGGATCATCTGCAGCAGCAAATTCCAGGGCAGGAGGGCGGCTGCGAGCGCCGTATTGCCCTGGGCAATGCCGGTAAACACGAGGTACCAGTCGGTGCAGGGAGTGACCATCAGCATGATCAGCCCAACCCAGAGGTCGGGCGAGCTGCGCAAAAAGATTGCGCCCAACCCCCAGGCAAATACAGGTGTCCAGAGAAAGTTCACCCCTAGGCTCAAAACCAGCACCTGGTAGTTCTGAAAGGCCTGCCCCAACCGGACGAGGGGAAGATTGAGAAAGATGCCAAACAGCATTAGCATCAGGGCTGGGACAATCAACCCTGACGCCTTTTCAGCAGCCCAATCAATCTGTCCCAGCAGCAGTCCGATGACAATGGCAACGAGAATCAGAGCCGACTGCAACTTCTCAGTCTGGCTCATCTTTTGCTGCCATTGAGATGTTGCGGCACAGAGGAACATCCCTGGAGAAAGTCAATCACAGGGTGCAGGGAATCGGGCGTAGTTGCTACCAACACTGTAGAATCGGGTTCCAAAAGGGTGGTGCCGTTGGGGACCATCAGATTCAAGTGTGGGTGAGGCTGGTAGCCTATGAGCAGAGAACTGGACAGGAGCATAATCCTGAAACCAAATGCCATTTTGGGGCTGGTATGTCTTGTTTCTCTAACGCCTTTCACAAACCAGAACGGTTTCCCGTTGCCCTCGGGTAATTCGTAGTTCTTCATCTAAATACAGGATTGTGAGGGAACCTTTGGGCGATCGCCGCATCTGAAATTCAATGCGTCCTGTTTCTTTGTTTATTTCTTTTGGTGGAACCAACCCAAACATCAGCTTGAGCAGTTGGCTCTGAACCCAATCCTTTATGCTGCTGTGGGTCGGTGCCTTGGAGTTCTCGAAAATTGCGTTCCATTGTTGCAGATCCGTATCAGCGGCAGGTTCTAACACGCCTCCTGTAAACTGCACCTGGAGGACTGTATCACTAGCAGGTTTGCAGATGCCCAGGTTACGCACTGTGCCCCGGAGTGATGGGTTGTTGGGATGGGCGATCACAAAATCCACCACAATATCATGGGTACGCTGCATGGGTTCTTCCATCGGCAGCACGGGTTGAAAAACCTGTTGGATCACAACCGTTAGATCCTGCGGTTGGAACATATTGAACGCCAACCGTCCCAGCGTGTAGCAGTAGGTACCATCTGCCAGACGTTTACCGTCAGGGAAAATGGGGGCACTAATGAGTTGCCAGTTTCCATCCAGCAATTGAGAAGTTTGCGTGGGGACAGGGGTGGGATTGAGGGTTGCAAGGTTCTCAATGATTTCGATAACCGATGGATGGCGTGGGTCACCATCGTGGGTTGTTAATGCTGCGCGGAGATTGTCTTTTAGGACATTTCTAGAGGTTTCAGAATTTCTGAGCGTATTGGAAGCCATAGTGTTTCGTAATTCTAGTGTTGCAAACACTAAATTTTGCAACATGGGGGTTTGGGGGCGAAGCCCCCAAGAAGGGGTTTTACCTCTTCACCTATTGCAAAACTTATTTTTTGCTGTACTAGTAAGAATAACGGCAGCTAACGGTGCGGCTACACTTTAACCCATAACCAAATGGAAAAAAAGACGATAGAATCGGAGGCTTTACGTAATTGTCATTTCGTCACCATAAAAACTGAAATCTGTATAAATGGGGCATTTAGCAAACCGCAACGAAAGTTTCTGTTGAGTCTATTTCCGACCATCCTGTTGGTTTGTGGGAAAGCCAACTTCACAAACTTGAGTCGCTATAGCGATTGGTCGATCGGAACCGACGGCAATACAGCCAACCCTTCAACTTCGTCCAATTCAACCAGGATTGATTGAGGAGGCAATTACACCCACTGCCCTTTAACTCGGTGTGATGGACTGCTCGTTTGTGCACAAGAGCGGCAAAGCCACGTATGGCTTGGATTGGTTGTACAACGCCAGTGCCAATCGCACGCGGCGGGGTTTAGAGATTGTAGTGATTGCGGTGGTGGATATGAGTAGCCGTCGAGCTTACAGTTTATCGGTGCAACAGACCCCAGTCCAGTTAACCGAGCAGCACCGCGAACCTCGTTCTCTGATCGGTCGCCAACAGCATCGTATCCTGTCGCAATCCCAATTACATCTTATTTAATCCACAATCTTAAGGCTGCAAAGTGGTTAGCAGAAAGTAAGCGACTGCAATTCCCGCAAGCGTCAAGCTCGATTTCGACACGGGTTGTTTCTTGCCTTGAGTCATCTTGATCGCAGCATCCGCAATAAAGCCGATTGCCAGCCCATCTGCAACCGAGAACGTCAGCGGCATAATCAAGATTACCAGAAAGGCAGGAATGGCTTCAGCTAAGTTATTCCAGTCGATCGCGCGGACACCACTCATCATCAAGACCCCAATCATGAGGAGAACCGGTGCAGTCGCAAACGCAGGAATTGCCGCAAACAGTGGCGCGAACCAGGCTGAAACAAGAAACAACATCGCAATGACGATCGCCACGAATCCACTGCGTCCACCCTCAAAGATACCAGCGGCAGAGTCAAGATAAGGAATTACTGGCACACAGCCGAAGAGCGATCCAGAGACGGTGCTGAGAGAATTCGAGAGTAGGGCTTGCTTTGAGCGATGCAGTTCTCCATTAGGCTTCACACGGTTTAGCTGCTGTCCCAAAACATTGAGCGAACTAATCGTGTCTGCAAGACAAACAAACAGCAGCATGAACACAGCAGCAAAAAAGTTTCCGAGTTGTGACCCGGTAAGATATTGACTTCCCGTGATCGCTTGCCCAACGAGATCGAGCGGCAACTGAGGTATCGTCAGAATCTTTTCGGGCAGAGGAGCCACACCAGAGAGCCAACCGAGGCTTGCTGTACTAAAAATTCCGAGCAACAGCGCCCCTTTTACCCGTCGAACCGTCAGCATTGCTGTTATCAAGATGCCTGCGATCGCAATCAAGGTCGCGGGCTGCTTTAAAGATCCTAAAGTAGTCGTCGTTGCAGTGCTGGTTACAATGATGCCTGCTCCCAAACTTGGAGGCGCGACATTGCCAGATAACGCGATGTAGGAGAGAAACAAACCTAAACCAACAACCATTGCTTGCTTAAGTGAAGCGGGAATTGCATCGATGATATGACGACGGAATGGACTGAGCGACAATGCGGTAAAGAGAACTCCTTCGACGAAGACGGCAGTTAGCGCGAGTCGCCAATTCATGCCCATGTTCAGCACGATCGAGAACGTAAACAGCGCCGCAGTCCCTGTTCCCGGCCCTAGTGCAAAGGGATAGGGTAGGACCTCAAAGGTAATGACGCAACGGAGTGTTTGACTACTGGCTGTAATTGAAAACTTGGGATAACGCTGGGCTATAAATAGGGCACTGCTCCGTTGTTTTCTCACCCAACACTTTAGATTTGCCACGCTACTACTTCTAGCGATTTAGCTGCTGGCAAGACTTGGCAATCGCTTCATCAGGACGAGTCGCTAGATAATCCTGAAGCCAATCACAGCCCCGATGCAGCAGATCATCTAGCCCCCCATCAATCGGCCAAACTTGATGAGTATTGTCGTCAAAAGAGACAAGCAGATATTTTCCACTTGAATCAATACGACTACTCGCATAGCGCTCAGAGGGAGCATAGAGCTGCCCTGGATACTCAGCCAACAAATCGCCCGACAAAGACCACAATCTGGCAAGGCCGTCATCTGAGTCTGTCAGCAAGATATTTCCGTCAGCGCTAAAGCCTCGAAACTCGCCCTCAAAGCTGGCTCGCTCCTCCCCCTGCAAACTCCACAGCCGGCTTTTCCCATCGATCTCAGAGTAGATCACTAACCCCTGCTCATCTGGGGCGAAGCCTAGGAATTCACCCTCAAAGCTGGCTCGCTCCTCCCCCTGCAAACTCCACAGCCGAACTTTCCCGTCGCTATTAGAGACAGTCACTAACCCCTGCCCATCTAGCGCGAAGCCTAGGAACTCGCCCTCAAAGCTGCCTTGTTCCTCTCCTTGCAAACTCCACAGCCGAATTCTTCCGTCGCTATACGAGTAAGTTGCCAGTTCTTGTCCATCCGGTGTGAAGTCTAGGAACTCACCCTCAAAGCTGCCTTGTTCCTCGCCCTGCAAACTCCATAACCGACTTTTCTCGTCCCGAGCAAAGAAAGTCACCAAGCCCTGCCCATCCGGCGTGAAGCCTAGGAACTCGCCCTCAAAGCTGCCTTGTTCCTCCCCCTGCAAGCTCCACAGACGACTTCTCCCTCCTCTGGAAGAGAACGTTACTAGATTCTGCCCATCCGGCGCAAAACCTAAGAATACGCCCTCAAAGCTGACTCGCTCCTCTCCTTGAAAATTCCATAGCCGACTTCTCCCGTCGCGAGAAGAGAACGTCACCAACTCCTGCCCATCGGGTGTGAAGTCTAGAAACTCGCCTTCGAAACTGGCTCGGTCCTCTCCCTGCAAACTCCACAGATGACTTTTCCCGTCGCGAGAAGAGAAAGTTACCAACCCCTGCCCATCTGGCGTGAAACCTGCAAGATTCCCATCGACAGGGTAATAATTTGTCTTCCAGGAAACCCAAAAAGTGGAAGACTGTCCTAATCGAGAAGTGACTAACCCCTGCCCATCCGGCATAAAGCCTCTGAAAAGTCCGTCAAATCTACCTCGATCGACCCCCTGCAAACTCCATAGCCGAGTTTTGTAGTCAGAGTAAGTTACTAATCCCTGCTGATCTGGCGTGAAGCCTAGAAAGTTACCCTCAAAGATGGCTAGCTCCTCTCCTTGCAAGCTCCACAGTCGACTTCTCCCATCACTAGAAAAGGTTACTAATCCCTGCTCATCTGGCGTAAAGCTTCGGAATTCGCCCTCAAGGATGGCTTGCCCCTCTCCCTGTAAGCTCCACAGCTGACTTCTCCCATCGTTATAGAAATAAGTTATTAACCCTTGCCCATCTGGTGTGAAGTCTCGAAAATAGCCCTCAAGGATGACTAGCTCCTCTCCCTGCAAACTCCACAGTCGGCTTCTCCCGTCCCTAATGGAGAACGTCACTAACCCTTGCTCATCCGGCGTGAAACCTCGGAAGTCACCCTCCAAGACGGCTAGCTCCTCTCCCCGAAAACTCCACAGCCGAGTTCTCCTGTCTTCAGAAGAAGTCAATAATCCCCGCCCATCCGGTGTGAAGCTTTGGAACTCGCCCTCAAAGCTGGCTCGTTTCCTTCCCTGCAAACTCCACAGCCAACTTTCCCTGTCGTCATAAGAGGTAGTCACTAACCCCTGCTCATCCGGCGTAAAAGCCGAGAGAAGGCCGTCAAAGCTAGCTCGTTCCTCTCCTTGTAAACTCCACAACCGACTTCTACTGCCCCTGTAGGAGAAAGTCACCAACCCCTGCCCATCTGGCGTCAAGCCGTGAAAAATGCCCTCAAAGCTGGCTAGCTCTTCCCCCTGCAAACTCCATAGCCAACTCTTCCTGTCATCCAGAGAAACACTTACCAACCCCTGACCATCTGGCGTGAAGCGTCGGACCTGGCCCTCAAAGCTGGCTAGCTCCTCTCCCTGTAGACTCCACAGCCAACTTTTTTCGACATTGGAACTGTAGGTCACTATCCTCTGCCCTTCCGGCGTGAAGAGGTCGTAGCCACTGAAACCGCCCTCAAAGCTGGCTAGTAACTCGCCCTGCAAGCTCCACAGCTGAGCATTCGCGGTCCTAGAGTGGTGAGTCACTAATCCCTGCCCATCAGGCGTGAAGCTTTGGAAAGAGCCGTCATATACGTTTTTAACCGACACACTGTTGACTGCTTTTCTCAGTGCCAACATTGGGCTGTAGAAGGGGTAGCCAGCCATTGTCAGCGTATCGGTCCGGCTGTCACTCTGGCTTACCAAGTCCCTAAACTGGAAGCCTAGCTCCAGAGCCTGAATCAATGTTTCAAGCTCACGAAAGCGATACTCTTCTAGTCCTAGTAGGGCAATGCCCCTTTGCTCTAGCTCAGCCGCGTGGGTAACGGCTTGCGATTCTATCTGGATGGCTTCCCTCTCAATATCTTCTGCTGAGCTGACCAGCAAGCTATAAGGCTTTGATGATGCAGCCCCCTTCGACGAAAGCGATACTACTGTTCCCGTGATCACGGCTAGTACCAGAGCACCCACTCCTATCGAGGGGTAGCGTCTGCTCCTCGCTGCGAGACCCTTCGGTGTTTGCCGCTGGCAAAGAAAAGCTGCAGCATAGCTCCAGGAAAGTTGATAGCGATGATGATCAGCGCCGCAGTCATGCACTGGTTTACAAGGGTAACGTTTCATCTGATTAGCCTCCGCGTGGCTGTACCGGCCTGGCTGGCATAATCTCTTCCTAGCGCTGCGCCCCACCCTTCTGCACATCAGTAGGGCAAACAGCCTCAGCGCTCTAAAACAAGTTTGCCATCCCTGAATAATCCAAGATAGGCTCCAAAATAAATGCTGACATCGCTAATTACACGAGGCTCCCTTACATTGAGAGCTTCATCTGCATAGCGGCACGCAAGTACCTGGTAAAGACGTTTCTCACCACGTTGTGTCGCTTCTCCTCAATCTTGATCTGGAGTTGGACGGCGCAGCTATGTACCGATTGCCCAGAACCCGCGTTCCCTCGTTCTTCACAGCGATGGACCTTTTGATTCCATGTTGACTAGTTGTCGTTCATGCAGTTACGCGACGAGATTGCGCCTATGCGGCACCTGCTGCATGAGCATTTTTAATGCCTATGCTCACTAAGAAGCCTCCTGCAGGAACAGCAAGAGCATTCGCTCCTCCATAGGTGCTAGGTCTTTGACAGCTCGCATGATCTGCTGCAGCTTGCCACTCGATACTTGCTCAGCCTTATCAAGATCGAGAGAGTTGAACCAGAACAGGTTGAGCACCTCCTCTATAGGACGCAAGCGTTCATCCGGGCTAACTTGCTCATACAGGCTCCTAAGTGTCTCAACAGTGTGACCCATAGCATAGGTCAAAGACCGAAGCAAACGTCTTCGAACTTTGCCGCCAGCTTTCCGACAGATTTCGCTTGCTTGATCGATTCGCTCCCAGGTGTAATGGTAAGTAGTCCACATTTGAGTTCTGAGTGCGGCATAACAACCCCAAACGCACGCCGACCACCGAGAGATTGTCGGTTGGAGTGCCGCCACTTTAAAGAACAAAGCAACAGATGGGGCATCAGTAGAGCTAGTGGTCTGTTACGGCACGAATGATGGGCATAAGGAATTCCTCCCCCATACCTAAGAAACGCTACATGATCATCTGGAGCACAGCGGAACATGAATAGCTAGAAACCCTTACTACAATTGGGAAAACGCGATCTTCGTCATTACCCGTGCCTGCATCTGCTCAAAGCCAATACCGATCTCGAATGGCAGGCCCGGCAAAGTATGCCTCAGTAGATGCCAACACCTCACCAGTTGTCGCTCCCGCACCATAGGCTCTAGGCAAAACCGAAGTTGACTCTCTCCGGCGGGTAGCCTAAGGGCGGGCACTTAATTCTTTGCCTTCCCCTATCTCAACATGATTCAAGCAGCTCCGGTACCAGCACTCAGTCTCAATACCTCGCGGCAGTTCACCTCCTGGCTCGCTGAACAATCCTCCGGGTTAGTCTTCACCACCTACCAAGCAGGCAAGGTCTTCTTCGTAGGACTGCAGCCAAACGGTAATCTGTCGGTCAATGAGCGCACCTTCGAGCGCTGCATGGGCCTGGCCGCTGCTGGCAATTCCCTCTATATGAGCTCGCTTTACCAGCTGTGGCGATTCGAGAACGCACTTGAACCTGGACAGACTTACCAGGACTACGACGCTCTCTACGTGCCGCAGATAAGCTACGTCACCGGCGATCTCGATGTTCACGACATCGTTGCCCAACCCATAGAAGACAGTTCAGGCAGGACCCGACACTCCCCCCTCTTCGTTAACACCCTGTTTAGCTGCCTTGCGACTACAAGCGAAACCGATAGTTTTACGCCCGTTTGGCAACCGCCCTTCATCTCGAAGCTAGCGGCGGAAGACCGCTGCCACCTCAATGGCCTTGCCCTCAAAGATGGCCAGCCGAAGTATGTGACGGCCGTTAGTCAATCCGACATGGCTGAAGGGTGGCGAGACCAGCGCACCGATGGTGGCTGTGTTGTTGATGTTGAAACGAATGAGGTGATTGCCACTGGGCTATCAATGCCCCATTCCCCTCGGTGGTACCAGAATCGCCTGTGGGTGCTCAACTCTGGCCGTGGTGAGTTTGGCTATGTAGATCTAGACACTGGGCGCTTTGAGCCTATTGCTTTTTGCCCTGGTTACCTCAGAGGCTGTGCTTTTGTCGGCCAGTTTGCGATCGCAGGCGTTTCCAAACCACGAGACAACCAAACCTTTTCCGGGCTTCCCTTAGACGACCTGCTGCTGCAAAAGGCGACAGAACCTCGTTGTGGGCTGCTGGTCATCGACCTGCGCAGTGGAGACATTGTCCACAGCCTTCGTATTGATGGAGTTGTTGAAGAGCTTTACGACGTGCAGATTCTGCCTGGAATCAGGAGACCGATGGCGATTGGCATTCGTAATGATGAAATTCGGCGCTTTATCCGCGTTGGCAGCTAGCAAGTAGCGAGTCCGGCATAGTGTATCAAAAAGTACTCAAAACATTCTGGATATACGTAGAAAAAAGAGTTACATTGGGCGAGAGCCCTGCCCCACTCAATCCCCTTTTTTGCTCCACTTTCTGAGATGTCGTCAGCACTTAAGTAATTTCCAGGACGACATTCTCCCTTTACACCTCAAGTATTTGGGATGACATCAACATGGGCGTGAGCTCTATCCTCAACCTTGCTAGCTTAGACGGCAGCAACGGCTTCATTATTAACGGTATCAAAAGCGGAGACCGGTTAGGTAAATCAGTCAGCGAAGCAGGAGACATCAATGGCGACGGTTTTGCCGACCTGATTATTGGCGCACCTGAAGCCGATCCTAGTGGTAAGGACCGAGCTGGTGAGAGCTATGTGATTTTTGGCTCTAGCGCTGGCTTTAGCAAGAACTTCGATCTCACCTTGCTGAATGGAATCAACGGCTTTGTCATCTCTGGCCCTGATTCTCTAGATCGTGCAGGTAGAGCTGTAGGCAGGGCAGGAGACCTTAATGGAGATGGCTTTGACGATCTAGTGATTGGGTCGTACTATGCCGAGGGTCTGAATGGCAACTTTATGACTGGGAGAACCTATGTGGTGTTTGGCCGCGGCAGTGGGTTTAGCCCCCGATTGAATTTAGCCGCGCTAGATGGTGATAACGGATTCGTCATTCACGGCATAGATCTCAGCGACCGCTCAGGTACCTCCGTTACATCAGCGGGAGATTTTAACGGCGATGGCATTGATGATCTCATCATCGGTGCTGATGGTGGTGATCCCAACGGCACTTCTGCTGGTGGCGAGAGCTATCTCATTTTTGGCTCTAAAGCTGGCTTCGCCCCTAGCCTAAAACTTGCTGACTTAAACGGCCAAAATGGCTTCGTCATCAACGGGGTGACGAGCAAGAGCTACTCAGGAAATGCTGTAAGTTCGGCAGGAGATATCAATGGAGATGGTTTCGACGATCTGATTATTGCTGCTGATCGTGATTCACCCAACGGCGTTTATCGGGCTGGCGTAAGCTATGTTGTCTTTGGGTCTGATACTTTCTCCGAACCCCAGTTAAACCTTTCTACGTTAAACGGCACCAACGGCTTTGCCATCCATGGCATTGATAGTAGGGACCAAGCAGGTTTTTCTATCAGTTCGGTAGGAGATTTTAACGGTGACGGTATAGATGATCTAGTTATCGGTGCCTACTATGCTGACCCTCAAGGAAAGCTTAACGCTGGCGAGAGTTATGTCGTCTTTGGCTCTCGTAATGGCTTTGGTGCTAGCCTTAACCTTGCCTTACTAGACGGCACTAACGGCTTTGTCCTCAATGGAATCGACTCCGGGGATCGTAGTGGTTTTGCTGTCAGTGGCGCAGGGGATATTAATGGTGATGGCTTTAATGACATTATCATCGGTGCACCCCATGCAAGTGGAGTCGCAGGTAGGTTTCAAGCAGGAGAGAGCTATATCATCTTCGGCTCAGGGACCAACTTCGGCTCTAGCTTCAATCTTTCTGAATTAAGTGCTGATAAAGGTGCTTTTATTAGAGGTGTTAAGCAGTATGATTTAGCGGGTTTCTCTGTTAGCGCGGCGGGAGATATCAACGGCGATGGTGTTGACGATATTGTTATTGGTGCGCCAAGTTCTAGCTCCAGTGGAGGCAATTATCCCGGCGACAGTTATGTGATTTTTGGGCAAAAACGACTACCACTTTCCCTTTCCTTTATAGCTAACGCAACAAAAGCAGTTGAGGGTGCAGAAACGGGCCGCTTTACTCTGTCGCGTGGGACTGATACCTATGGTGATCTTCAATTCATTTTTGATCTAAGCGGTAGTGCTAGCACTACTGACTACAACTTCAGCACAGGGACTGTTAGCGGAACTCAACTGATAGCCACTATTCCTCATGGACAAACGAGTGTAGAGGTTATTGTCACAGCTACTGATGACACTCAAGACGAACTTACCGAGTTTCTCAATCTAACCCTAAGTGATCCAAGTGCTTATGATCTAATTTCTGAAGATAAAGGTGGCACATTTATCTTCGAAGATAATGATCTACCTAAAGTTAGCATTACCTTGGGCTTTCAAGCTGCTTTGAGCAATAGCCTTAACCTTGGTGATCTAGATAGTATTAGCGGATTTACTATTAATGGCATCAAAAGTGAAGATCGATTAGGTACTTCAGTAAGTGGCGCGGGAGATATCAACGGTGACGGCATCGACGACCTTATTATTAGTGCCCCAAATGCTAGCCCTAGTAATATCTATCGGTCTGGTCAAAGCTATGTCGTGTTCGGCTCAGATGAAGGATTTGGCAGTTCCTTTAATCCTTCATCATTAAATGGCAGTAATGGCTTTATTATTAATGGTACTAAAGGATCAGGGTACTCGGGATCGGTTGCAATCGGAATCGGCGATATCAATGGGGATGGTTTTGCCGACATCTTCATTAATGAACAATCTAACTTTGATAATGGTAGTAGGCGTCACATTGGTCGAGGGTATGTTGTATTTGGGTCCGACAAAGACTTTAGCAGTCAGCTCAATCTTAACTCTCTAGATGGTACAAATGGGTTTTTGATTAATGGTGGAGACGGCTCAAGTCGCTTTAGAATCTCAGCTAACAAAGCAGGTGACATCAATGGGGATGGCCTTGATGATTTCATCGTTGGTGCAAGCCAAGCAAATAGCGGCACGGGAGCAAGCTATATTATCTTTGGCCGTAAGGGGGGGCTTGGTAGTTCTCTAAACCTTGCCACACTAGATGGCACTAATGGGTTTGCTATTAATGGAACTACTTTGGGAGATCTTTTTGGTTCTGCAGTCAGTAGTGCGGGTGATATCAACGGCGATGGTATCAGTGACCTAATCATTGGTGCTCCAGGTGTCGATGGTAGTAGCATCTTCCTTAAGGGTGCAGGGTATGTGGTGTTTGGGTCGAAGAGTTCGTTTGGAAGTAGCTTCAACCTTTCTACTCTCGACGGCAATAATGGCTTTTTTATTGAGCGTGCTACTTCAAGTTACGACAGCTTAGGCAGCTCAGTCAGTAGTGCAGGTGATATCAACGGTGACGGTATTGATGATCTCATCATTAGTGCACCCAACGCAGATCTAAATGGTCGAAGTGATGCCGGAACGAGCTACGTTGTTTTTGGTAGCCGAAGTGGCTTTAGCAATTCCTTCAAGCTTTCCAGCTTAAACGGCAAAAATGGTTTTGTTATCGGCGGGACAAGTAGTTTTGCTCAGTCGGGTCGCGCAATAAGTGCTGTGGGTGATGTCAACAATGATGGTATCGATGACATCATAATTCGTGCACCAGGGGTTGGACGTAATACCCCCAGTACTGCTGGGCAGGCTTATGTTGTCTTTGGTAGTCAGAATGGCTTTAAGAGCTATATCGATTTGTCTGTGCTCAATGGCAGTGATGGCTTTTTCATTAATGGCATTAACAGTTCTGATTCTTCACAAATGTCCGTTAGCGGTGCAGGTGATATCAACGGCGATGGCATAGCTGACTTCATCGTTGGTGTAGCGCTTGCCACTCCTGATGGCAAAGGTGCAGCTGGTACAAGTTACGTAGTATTTGGATCATTAGATACTGTTGTTGAAGGTGGCAGTGCTAGCTTTTTTGTACTCCGTAGCAATGGTAGTTTGGGTGACTTAGATGTCCTTATCACTATAGACGGTACAGTCAGCCCTAACGATTACCACTTTGACACAGGAACACTTAACGGAAATCACCTTAGAGTAAAGATTCCAGATGGCCAAGACAGAGTCAGAGTTACTATCAGTACTACTGATGACGGTCTTGTAGAAGGTAATGAAACACTTACGCTCTCAGTTACCGAGAACGGGGTATACACAATTGGTACAAATTCCCTCATTCTCAACTTGAAGGACAACGATACTTCTCCAGCTTTAACCAGCATCACTCGGCAAACTCCTATTGGCCAAACTACTGCTGCTGACAGCTTGATTTTTCGTGCTCTCTTCAACAGGAACGTTCAGGATGTCAGTATTGAAGACTTCGCTGTGACTGGAACGACGGCTACTATCACTAACGTTACTCAGGTTAATCCTGCAGCTTATGACATCACTGTTTTTAGTGGCAATCTCGCGAGCCTTAATGGCACCGTCGGTCTTAACTTAGCAAATAATCAAGACATTACTGATTTAGCTGGGAATGTCCTTTTTCCTGAAGAACCAACTACTAGTGAAACATATAGGGTTGCCAATTTCGAAGTTCCTACGGCCACCAATATACATCCTCGCTCTCCGGTCTTTACTTTTGAGCAGTATGTACAGTTCCAGGCTCTCGATGAGGAGCTTCCCCCAGATTTTGATGAAGAGCTTTACCTACTCGCCAATCCTGATATTAAAGCTGCTGTTAATAATGGAGTAATTTCTAGTGGCTTCCAACATTACAGCCAGCATGGAGCTTCTGAAGGACGGTCCCTCCTGCCCCTGACTCTCGAAATCGGGGGCCTCAAGATGTCAGCTTTCTTTGATGAGACGTACTACTTGAGCACAAATCCTGATATTGCCAAAGCCGTAGCTCAAGGAACTTTTGCCTATGGCTTCGAGCACTTTCTACTTTATGGAGTAAAAGAAGGCCGCAGCCCTAGCAACTACTACAACGAAGCTTTCTACTTACAAAACAATCCTGACATCAAAGCTGCTGTCAATAACGGCACTTTCAGCAGCGGGCTAATGCACTATCTTCAGTTCGGTCATGTAGAGAACCGAATTGCCAGTGAGCTGTTCAACCCAAGAGACTATCTGAGAAATAATCCAGATGTTCAGGCTGCGGTTAACAGTAAAGCCTTTACGAGCGGATTCGAACACTACTTGGAATGGGGAGCTCAAGAGGGTAAGTCAGCTGGCCTGCTGTACGAAGAGGCACTTTATTTGAGACTAAACCCGGATGTTGCAAGCGCAGTTGCTGCTGATAGCTTCATTTCAGGCTACCAGCACTACGTCAGCTTTGGACAGAAGGAAGGCCGCATTTCCAGCTCCCTATTTAATGAGGGCGCTTATTTAAGCGCCAACTCTGATGTAGCGGTGGCAGTAGATAATGGCCTCTTCTCAAGTGGAATGGAACACTTCTTCCGCTTGGGCCGAGCAGAAGGCCGGGCTGGTTAGCTGTAAAGAGAGGGGTAGTGCTAGATAGTGTATTTGTAGTGCGTGCAGGGAGGGGAGATCCTCCCTGCTGGCTTAGAGTCCTTCGCCTACTGGTAGGTGGGACTGCTTCAGGTATCCCTAGAGATAATTCGGTCCAGGTGGCCAATTGGATTGCCAGTTTGCGAGCTCAGCCATTTGAATTGGCAAGAGCTCAGCAGATCGCTCTCTCTACGCCACATTTTTGCGGCAGAGCAAGCTTTTCTTAGGTAACAGAAGGGTACAACAGCACAAAACTGTTACCTAAGAAAGTCGCGACTCAGTGACCCAAAGCAAAACCCGTCATGTTGAAAGGTGAAGCTAGGGGGTGTCTACTCGTCGGGCTCGGTGGCCACACACTTGTTTAGAGCATCGTTCCAGGTATCGACTAGGGCTTTTGCCTGGGCCAATGCCTGCTGAACTGACCCAGCTTTGAGGGAACAGTTAGAGATCTCAACATCAGTCCTGTGCTGCTAGCCCAGATGGTTCAACAACAGCAGCGCCTCCTAGCCATAACAGAGCAGGCCATAGCCGAACAATAGCAGGGCAGCCTGAGTGGTTTAAAGCCTCTACATCGGTCGCTGCTCTGGGAGAGGCATTTGGTGAAGCCAACTGCTGGGCGACATCGGGGAGGGGTGGCTAAAGCACGGAAAGCATTACATCACGATGAGCTGAGAAATGGCCGCCATCCTAGGGTTTGGGGTCGGGTCAGTCGGAGGTTTATGCCACACCACACCACCAGAAAAGCGCAGAACGACTTGAACCAGGGCAACCGAGATCGGGTAGTACTAGATAGGTAATGATGCGTTGTAGTGATGGATGAAATTCCACAGCAAGCCGATGTGGTTGCGCGAGCACTTCGAAAACGCAAGGCTACGCCTGACAAAGCGTGAGACTCGTTGTCTCAAGGTGTTGTTGAACCGCTCTATATAGCTCGTTTTGCCACTGTCTTTGCTCACCACTTGATGCCGCTTCTGGGGCAACACACCTCGATAAGCCTCCCAGTCATCAGTGTAGATAACAGCGCACTGCCGGTAAACCTTGGGCAAAGAGTCCCACAACCTTTGAGCACTTCTCCGGCTGCGGTCTCCCACATGTGCCCCAATAATTTCTCTGGTTTGAGCGTCCATGGCTAGCCAAACCCACTGCTTATTGCTCTTGCGATCAACAAATGACCACAACTCATCACACTGCACGCTTAGAGGCCCCTTTTTTTCGGCTGCACTTGAGCCTGCTTCGGCGTTTGGGCTGCTTTGAGGTGAACGTAATCTTGAAGCCATTGCTCCGAAACCTATGCTGCTCGGGCAATTCCAGCCATTGAAAGGCGCTCTAGCAGAAGACGCTCAACCAAGTCCCGAGTAGCTTGGTCAATTCGCTTATCGGTAGGGTGCTCGACGAACTGATAGCCGCAGTTACGGCACAGAAATCGTTGTTTACCCGTATGGATACGTCCATTCTTAACCGTGCGGGATGAGCTGCATTTTGAGCAGGTTGGCATTGCTCTCCGGTAGATAGCTTCCTTCCTACCCTAACAAATCGATCATTACCTCTGGAGTTCTACCACAACCGGATTGCCCTCTGTACATGCTCAACGAGGCTGGGATTACCTCAAGCGGTGCAGATTTTCCCCCCCAACGCCCTCGTCCGCGGCACACTAAAGCCGATGCTCAAGCCCAAAGCGCGTTCAAGCAGGGCTTAGCGCATCAGATTGAGTGGCAACGGCAGTCGCATCAAGAGAGTGATGTCGAAGTGTGGGCCTTTGATGAGCACCGAGTTGGTCTTAAAGCGATCGTGCGCAAAGTGTGGGCACCGATTGGAGAACGGCCCCTAGCAAGGGTCAATCACCGCTATCAATGGCTCTACGTCTACGGCTTTGTCCACCCCGTCAGTGGTCGCACCGAGTGGTTGCTTCTGCCCAAGGTCAATGTAGCTTGGTTCAATCTGGCGCTAGCTCAATTTGCAAGGGCGGTCGGTGCAAGTGCGACCCATCGCATTGCATTAGTGCTCGATAATGCCGGGTGGCATCATTCACAGCAGCTCTCTGTGCCAGAGGGCATTGAGCTAGTGTTTTTACCGCCCTATTCCCCAGAGCTGCAGCCTGCTGAGCGGTTGTGGGAACTGGTGGATGAGCCGATTGTCAATCGCTCTTTTGATACCCTAGACCCGCTAGAGGAGGTGCTGGCACAGCGCTGCATCACCTTAACCAGCATGACTGAAGCAGTCCAAGGACGTACCCATTTTCACTGGTGGGTTGCAGCTTGAAAATAAAGGGAGTATTTGTTTCGGATTCCGTATAACGTAGTGTCCGCTAAGTTGGCCTGCTCGAGCTGAGTCTGTACCAGCTTGGCCTAAGAATTGATGCCCCGTAAGTTCAGTAGGTAGTCAAAAGCTTGCCCATTATCGTTCCCCATCAGCAGGAGCTGTCGGATTTTAGAGGTGTTGAAGTTTCCCTAGGCTGTACCTAGCCTAGCTTCTGAGCACCTTTCCAGCGAGTACGGATGAGCAATGCTTGCCTGAAGTCGGTGCTCTTGAGCCTAGCTCCCGTGAAGTCAGCATCTGTGAGATCGGCTCCGCTTCCAGTTTTCTAGTTTTGTCAGTTAACCAGGGTAACTAGCTAATATTTTGCTAAACCAATTGTCATGTTTCCAAGGGCTCAAAGGGTTTAGAATCGGAAAAATCATAGATGTCGATCGCTTCTTCACGCCGAATCATACGCTTTTTCAAACGTGGAAACTCGGCAATTTCGATATCTAAATTTTCTCCTCCAGCCAGATACACAAGATCCTCATCTCCTGTATTTTTGAGATGATGAGCAACCGAGGGGGTAGGAAATCCCATGAAATCTCCTGGGTTGACTTCAAATTCTGCTTCATCAATTTCTGCAACACCATGACCCGATAGGATATAAATCCATTCTTCTTCACGATGATGAGAATGATAGATAAACGATTCTTTGCCGGGAGGAACTCTGATAAAATTGACTCCTGTCCGCTGAAGCCCAACTGTCTTTCCTAGTTGAGCTCCTGTTAATTCAGAGTTCGGATTCCAGGGATGAGAGAAGCTGTTTAGTTTTGCCGCAATTTGTTCGGCTCGTAGAAGCAAAGGGTGTTGGTCTGCCATGCTGTCTATTCTCCAAAAATGCGTTACTTCAATTAATTTTCAAGTTGGTATGCGCTATCACGTTCTAACGCTCATTTGTATACTGGGCAGGCGTAATACAAGCGTAACCGAACTCTAGAAAGGAATAACTTCAATTTTGTTCCTGCCATGAAATAACTAAGTGGATGATAGAGAAACGAGAGAAGTAGTAAGCTAGTAGACACATCTCCAGAGTACCAAATGGAATTCGGTATTGCCTCTTTACGGCAAACCTCCCAAGGCTGGGAGTTCTACTTAAGCCGTTGGAACGGCGATATGCTGTTATGGGCGAGATTTGTGACATCCTGGCCCTAACGCCTGACAATGAACTTGCCATCTTGGAGCTTAAGAACGCTGAAGATCGCTACATTATTCAGCAGCTCACTCGGTATCATGCCAACCTGCTCGAAGGACGACCCTTCGCAGATGTCATTAACTACCAAAAGCCGGTTCGACTGATAGCGCTCGCGCCGACCTTCCACCGGCACAACCACATTGAGCGGGACTTCAGTCGGCTGTCTTTCGAATTCGTCAAACTTAGGGTGCTCAAGGAGGATCAGTTCTACCTTGAATTCTCTTTTGAAGATGTGACCTACCCATCAGTGCGTACACCCATCCCCTACCAAGAAGTCGATCTGGTAGGCCCACCAGAAGCTGTAACTGACGTGCCAGCAAATCTGTTGACGTGGCTGGGTACCTGCTCGGCAGCAGAACAGTAGGCGCTCCTCACCGCAAGGCAGCAAATTCTGAGCTTTCACCTTCGGATGCAGGAGTTTATAAGTCCAAAAATGATTCAGTACGGTACGGGCAAAACGAAGCTTTGTGCCGAAATCTGTTTTGATCGCAGCTGTCAGAAACCCATTCTCTTTCTCTGGTTGCCAGTCCCAAGCATCCGACAGGCTGACCGAATAGGCCGACTACGCTTGTGGCTTAGCAATGGGGTCCCTACCCATGTAGGCCACATTCCCGAAGGGCTGGGGAAAATGCGGCTTGAGGAGGAATGGAATGCTCTGCCCAAAAGCAAATGGCCACGGCAGAACTTGATTCATAGCTTAGGCTCTAGCTCGATGACTCCTGTTCAGTTTAGAGGCTATAAGAGGGTTTCATTAGAGAATTACGACGTACCAGAGTCTCTGAACGGGCTCGTCGAAGTTGCACTGCGTAAATGGCTGAATAAGCTCTAGGAATTTTACGTAAGCAAATTTTTCTGAGCCGGTTGGCATTTCTTAACTTCGCTGCTTCGGATCTAATGGGAACTTCTAGAGAAAGGAGGCTCGCATGCTGAGAAGAATAGCTGTGGGGTGGAAGTTTGAGAGTGAAGCCCTCTTGGAGGACTTCTTTCGGAGCAACCTGTCTCAGATACTCGGGCTCAAAGTCGTTGGGCAGCAGTACTACATTGATAGCCAGGTATGTGACCTGATCGCGGTCTCCAAAACGGGTCAGCTCCCGATCATTGGGCTGAAGAACTGCGAGGACCGCTACGTTGTTCAGCAGCTAACTCGCTACTTTGATGCTGTCCTTGAAAAGAAGCCGTTTCAGGAGATAGCAGACTATGCTCAGCCGATTCGCTTGCTTGCGATCGCTCCCTCCTTCCACAAGGACAACCATACTGACCTCAAATACAGCCGCCTCACCATCGAACTTCTCAGGTTCCACATCACCGAGTGGGGTGCAGGCTTTACCTTCAAGCTGCACCACTTGGTAACCGGTGAGAATTGGAACGCAACTGTTCCCTATCAACTTACTCAAAGCGAGCGTAATCTGCCTTCTCCGCCTAAGTCGCTGCTGACGATGCTTGCCAAGTGTTCAGAAACCGATCGAGCAGGAGTCATGGCTCTGAGAGAAAAGCTGCTCACCTTCGATAGGCGCATGCAGGAGCTGACAGGCAGCGGTAGTATTTCCTACGGTAAAAGCACCTCTCATCTCTGTGCTGAACTGGGCTACGACAGCCAATGGAAAGGAATAGCTCTCTTCCTCTGGTTGCCCCACCGCGTCAGGCTCCATGGGGGGCAAGAAATAATAGCTCGCATGCGGATGTGGACTGCCTGGGTAACGGCGAGCGATTTGGCTCATGTCCCGAGCGCTATTGGACGAACTATTACCGTTGATGAGTGGAGAGAAGGCAAGCTGCCGCCGCTAAACAAAGTTCTGCCCAAGGGCAAGTTTTTTCAGGAGCAGTACGACACCTTCCCTGGATGGAAGGAGCAATACATTACAACTCGTAGTGGAGCCCTGAGAAATTCCCATTACAAATCAGGTCTTGCTATGACCTTTGAGGTATACAAGAAGCTTGCTCGTAAGCCAGAAATGTCCAATCAGCTTGAGGTTATGGTTCACACAGCATTGGAAGTCTGGCTTAGCAAGTTCTAGCGCTGTGCCTGTCTGCCCTCTTGCTTGGGAGAGAGCCTTTTCCAAATCAAAGGAATTGGATCAGTTTCATAGGGTTGAAGGTTCGGATAGTTCTCAAGCAGGAAGGGTTTGTCTAGACAGACCCTGTAGAGAGTGTCAGCAGTTAGCGTACGAATAGGTATACTCAGATCTTGCACCTAGAGATATGCACTTGAAAACCATGGTTCTGTAGTAAGTGCTGCTTCCGCTCGATTTCCTGCAGGAGCAGGACTATAACGACTTCTGATAAAGCGG
>NZ_JACJQO010000037.1 GCF_014696715.1 Pseudanabaena sp. FACHB-2040 | reverse complement strand
AAAAGACCACATCTCATCGAGCTGAATCGTCAGCCGTCCCGGTTTTTTTGGGTGACTTCGATGGTTCTCGGCGTTTGGTAGAACTTCTGATTGACATACATTTGCAACCACCGCTGAGAAACACCTGTCACCCGTGCAATCGCTGCCAGTGCTAGGCGTTCGAGCAACAGCTTATCAATCAATTGGTGAGTCGTCTCATCGATCGGTTGCCGGGTTGCCCCCTCAACGAATTGCCGTCCACAATCCTGGCACCGGAATCGGGGTTTGCCGTAATGGGTATGTCCGTATTTGATGATTTGAGGAGATTGACACTTAGGACAGTTCATCGATTTGGCTGCAATGCTTGATGTTCCTAGCATATCAATTCACCATTACTATTCATCACTACCCCTTTTTGATTGAAGTTCGACTACTGCCTACTTGTTTTGCTGTTTTTCCTGTTGGTTTTGTTGTTTGGCTGTGTCTCTTCTACTTCGGTGTTCCAAGACTATTGAAAGTAGATAGTGTCATTCCAAATTATATTGGGTTTTACATTCGATATCCCAGTCTTGCTGGAAGGGTGAACAACCTCCAATGTACGGCTGATCCTGATGGGATAGTGGCACACGGCTTTTTCTATTTTTGTCGATTTAATGTGAAATCAGAGACTGTTGAGCAGTTTGTTAGCGACATGGAACTAAGCCCTGAAAGTCCCTGCGGTCGGGTATATCAGAATACTCCTCGCGGTCGGGCATATCAGAATACTCCTCAGGAGCATTGGTGGAATCCGTCAGAGACGATGGAAGGGCAATGCTACTTTAGAGATCACGCTGATCCTATTACACTACGGTATTCTCCAACAAATCAAGTTGCTTACATAATTGATTATGATTATTAGAGAGTAATTTTAGATAAGAGGACTTACTCTTGCCAAGCAGGCTAACCAGTGAGATGGCACTGATACCGTCATCGAAAGTTTGGCAGCAATGAAGCGAAAGTTTTGAGTGATGCGCTACGCTGTGCTATTTCTCTTCTGTCACTTTGGGAGGAGAAAACCTAGAATGGCTTGGGCACGTTGGTGAAAGGCTCATTGGCTAGTTCGACATTAGCCCAGCCTACGGAGCGGCAAACTTGGCGATACGCTTGACTCAGAACGGCACCTATTTTATGCTCTGCCATTAAGCTGTCGTATGCGGCAGCCTAGCTACAGGACTCGAAAACCTTGGCGTCGCCCAAAGGTGATTGGACCCACCAATGAGCGACTGAACCCCCAAAACTGTTCGTGGCAGTCTGGAGATCTAGGGTGATGATAAACCCTGATTATCCTCAATCTGCACTATGCGGCGGGATTTTCAGGGTTTTTGAGTTCTGGTTTCCTCACGCCTCCTGGCAACGGTGCCCAAGGAACGGGCGGGTCTATCCGGCTCTCTCAAACCTTTAAGCCCTTACCAGGAGGTGAATCTATCCCTGCCTCTCTTCTGAGGGGACAGGACTGTTCACCCCACTTCCAAGGAACCAGAACCTCATGTTTCAACCACCCGACTCGGGCGCACAGCCGCCCACTGTTTCTGCCGGCCTTTCTCCCCGACGTGACAAGGCCCGAATTGCGGTCTATGAGAGTTTGGTGGCTTGCGATAGCTTGCGGTGATTTGTCAGTTCGCATCATCAAGACCCTGCACATCCTCCACTTTGCCGAACCCAACGACTGGACAGAACCCCTGCCCACCGGTCGCTTTGGGGAATGGATGCGGATGCTGACCAAACACCTGCTAATTGAATAGCGCTTGAGAATGATTTGATGCGTAGCATAGCCATACCTTAGATCCCCCCAGCCTCCCCTTGAAAAAGGGAACGCAACGGACTACGTAGCTAAGCAGTACATCGGCAATCTAGGCAAAACAGCAAACGGGATTGTCTCGGTCAATGCTTATGCGGTTGTGGGTAATATCACGTATCCTCTGCTATTCAAGATATTCAAACCCCGCAGTCATCTCTAGAAAGGTGACGAGTATAAAACTAGGTAGAACTCTAGAGGTAATGATCGATTTGTTAGGGTGGTAAGGCAGCTATCTACTGGAGAGCAATGCCGACCTGCTCAAAATGTAGTTCCCCTCGGACGGTTAAGAACGGACGCATTCACACGGGTAAACAACGGTTTCTGTGCCGCAACTGTGGTTACCAGTTTGTCGAGCACCCTACCGATAAACGAATAGACCAAGCTACTCGGGACTTGGTTGACCGTCTTCTGCTAGAGCGCCTTTCAATGGCTGGAATCGCCCGAGCAGCGCAGGTCTCAGAGCAATGGCTCCAAGATTACGTTCACCTCAAAGCAGCCCAGACGCCAAAACAAGCTCAAGTACGCCCGAAAAAAAGGGGCCTCTAAGCGTGCAGTGTGATGAGCTATGGTCTTTTGTTGATCGCAAGGGCAACAAGCAGTGGGTCTGGCTAGCAATGGATGCTCAAACCAGAGAGATTATTGGGGCCTATGTGGGAGACCGTAGTCGAAGCAGTGCTCAAAGGTTGTGGGACTCTTTGCCCAAGGTTTATCGGCAGTGTGCTGTTATCTACACCCATGACTGGGAGGCTTATAAGGGTGTGTTGCCCCAGAAGCGGCATCAGGTGGTGAGTAAGGACAGTGGCAAAACGAGCTACATAGAGCGTTTCAACAACACCCTGAGGCAACGAGTCTCACGCTTTGTCAGGCGCAGCCTTGCCTTCTCGAAGAGCCTACGCAACCACATCGGCTTGCTGTGGAATTTCATCCACCACTACAATGCATCATTACCTATCTAGTACTACCTAAAACTAAACCAGAACTGGCCGTTGAGTTAATCAACGAAGTTCAGGCTGCTGGGTTTAAGGTCCAGTTGGTTCTGGCAGATAGCTTCTATGGAGAAAGCAGCAGTTTTATTGCCTGTGTTAGGAAGTTTGAGATGCCCTTCATCGTTGCTATTCGTTCTAACTATGGGGTGTTGATCCATCGTGGCAAAGAGTGCGCTACAACCGCTGGCGAGCCTTTGAGCGACCCTTAGCACATCGCCCACCACAAACTCGCTTTATTCGTGAGATTGTCTTTGGGCAACGCCGCTCAATTCGCTACTTCCAGATTACCAAGGGCACCGAGCAGGATGCTGATAGCTGGTACATCATGACTGACTTGCCAAGCGACATCCTGCGCTTACCTCTGCTCTATAGCTTGAGAAACTGGATTGAGTACGGCTTCAAATAGGTCAAAAACGAATTGGGCTGGGCCGACTTCCGCTTGACAGATTACGCCAGTATCAAGCGCTGGTGGGAAGTGATCTTCTGTGTCTACCTAATGATTAGTCTCTATGCTCAACACTTCTGCTGGCAGGCTCTAACGGTTCAGGGTAGGGAAGAGTCGGGGGTAGTGTTCTAGACCTGTGGGTGAGACTGCTACAAAGCTGACAGAGCACTCTCTCTGAAAAATTGATCCACAGGTCTAGAACACTACCAAATGACGCTTTATTTTAGTGGATGAAAGGCTTAGTGGATAGGGCTTTGGGGCAGAAGTAGTACAGTTTGATTTGCGATATTTTAGGGTATCAAATTGATTTGCCATGTTTTCTTTCCTGATTTTGGTGAAGGTAGGCACGATCGTTGTCTGCCTCAACGAAGGAATTGGGTTTCAGCGCACTCCAAGTACTTAGATACCAAAAGCTAACAAGAGCTCGAAGTTTGAAAAATACGCACATGAGTCAAACAGGAATTATCTGTAGACGTCGTTGAGCAAAATATCTAGAAAAGCCTGGAGCGTTGGAGCCGTAGAGCTTTGCTGCCAGGCAGCAGCAAACTTCAATTTCATAGGACAATCCGCTAAGGCTCTACAAGCCACATCTGGGACTACTGAGGGCTGCACGCTTTGCGGCACGAAGCTAATGCCAATGCCAGCAGCTACTAGACAGATGCGAGTTCGGGCTGAAATTGATTCCTGAACAATCTTGGGTTGAAAGCCAGCCTGTTGACAAATCTGGATTAGCCCATCGTAGAGCGCTGGGCCTTCTTTTCGGGGATGAATGATTAAGGGCTCATCGGCAAAGGCAGATACTGGAATTTGCTCGTAGCTCAAAAGAGGATGCTGTTTCGGTAGAACAGCAACAAAGTCTTCTTCCAGGAGGGAATAAAGCTTCAAGCCCCGCTCATCAATTGGGGGGTGCAGAAAAGCGACATCGATTTGCCTGACTGTGAGGGCAGCGACCTGTGCTTCAGTACAGAGCTCTAGCATCGTCAGCTTGACGTTGGGAAAGCGATCGCGAAAGCGCCGAACCAGTGCGGGCAATACCGTATGCGTTGCTGTTTCGGTAAACCCTATTCGCAGGTGCCCAGCTTCTCCCCGTGCTGTCCGCTGTATCAGGTGAATGGCTTCCTCTAGTTGGGCGAGGATTTGCACGGCCTGTTCCCAAAAAACTTGGCCAGCAGCTGTGAGGGCCACAGTTCGTTTGGTGCGAGTAAACAGCTGCGCGCCAAGCTCTTTCTCTAGGCTGGCGATTTGCTTACTCAAAGCGGGCTGAGTCAATTGCAGACGCTCTGCAGCCCGACCAAAATGAAGCTCTTCGGCGACGGTGACAAAGTATCGCAGGTTCCGAAGTTCCATCTGATAACTCTCAGTTATTAATGCGGTGCCAAAAATGACTTGGACATGGAGCTTGCGGCTATTTTATCTTGATGGGGATTGAGCCGGGCTAGAAATTCACGCTTTGCAGATGGAAACCGCCTTTAAGGATTGGCCTTAAAGCGCTGAGGAAAGTCCATAAACACTAGGCAGAAAGATCTATGAAACCTCTCAAAATACAGATTCTGAACCGATCACTTTGGGTAGTTTTAGGGCTGGTGATTGCTCTAGTATGCTTTGGATTGCTGCAGTTAATTGAGCCCGTTGGTCTTGCGCCCGTTAGGCAGGGAAGCCAGCTTTTGCAGTTCTCTGGACGCGCATTGTTGGTTGCTTCTGATGCAGATATGGTGGCAACAGCCTATGCAGATGGCAGGCTAGATCGGATTCCTAATGTGGAGGATGCGCTCACATCGATTGCCCTGCCGCTGGATTTTGAGCGCCCGATCGTTTCATCGGTTCGAGTTTCAAACTCAGTGATGTCATGGCCTCAAATTGTTGCGGTTTCACCCGATCAGCAGCACGCGTATGTGGCAGAAGTGCGATCGCATCCCCCCGACAACGTTCAGCAGCTCAGCAGCATTGAGGCTATGCCAGAGGGCGAAATCATCACCGTAGTAGATATTGCCAACCTGCAGCAGCCCAGAGTGATCCAGACCGTCAGCATGGGCAGAAACCCAAAACACCTAAGCATTAGCCCTAACGGTCAGCTGTTAGCTATTAATCTAGAAGAGGCCGGGAGAGAACTGGTCATTGCCGAGATTCAGCCCGATGGCACCTTGGGGGAAATGACAGGGTTTTCAATCGCAGCCAATCTCCCATCGGGGGTGGTTCCCGAAGCGGCCATTTGGCACCCGTCTGGAAATTTCCTGGCCCTAACGACAACTGGCGATGACCCAGGCAATGCACTAGCCTCTGCAGTAGCGTTCTACACAGTAACGCAGTCGGGTCAGGCAATTCAAATTCAGCTCTACGATCGCCCTTTGGCGGTTGGCAATCATCTAAGCCATGCCCGATTCACCGCAGATGGAAGGTTTTTGCTGGTGCCTGACTTGAAATGGCGAATGCACGGCCTGCGCGCCTTGAACTACCTGCTTAATCGAAGGGGCGAAATGACTGCGATTCGCTTTGAGCCAGAGCAAAACAGGCCGCCGGAAGTTACCTCAAGAGCCGTAGTTGGGCTTGGCCCTGAAGGCTTTGCGCTCAGCCCCGATAATCGGCTGATTGCAACCGTCAATTTGCGCCGGACGTACCTCAGTCCAAATTTGCCGCCAGCTTGGCGCGGCAAGCCCTACAGTTCGTTGTCGCTGGTGCAGCTTGACCCTCAGAGCGGACAGCTGACAACGCTTGAGGAATACGGCTTTGAAGGATTACTGCCAGAGCAGGCGACTTTCGACGCCACTGGAGATGCCTTAGCCGTTGTTATCTACCACAACCGTGAACCGAACCCGCGAACGGGGGTCGTTGAATTTTGGAACGTGGTTTCAGGCGATCCACCAAGATTAGAGCGCACAGGCTTCAGGCTCGATGTTGTGCGGGGTGCCCACGATATTGTGCTGGTTCCGTGAGATGCGTGAGTGGGGGGATGGGTTTTGGTGTCAGGGCTTAGGCCTCCAGAACCGGACATGCGAGTTTCTCAGCGTCTGACTCCTTGAGGATTTGGTGAGTGACCATCACACCCCCCTGGTGCGGACTGAATTTTGCTCAGCGGCGGATTTGGTGTGGTGATAATGTCTGTGGAGGAGTTGCCAATTAGCGGAAATATCAAGACCGCCGAGAGAGCGGGGAATGATGTGGTCGAGTTCGATGACATCTGCGTCCCTGAAAATCAAGTTGTAAGCGTTGCAGCGGCCCTTCTGGCGTTTGATATCATGTCGGCTTAAGTGCCCGTAATATGGGAAGTAGCCGCATTGCTGCTTGACCATGCCTAAACGCCTGACCCTTAGCCCTCATCTAACAACTGACGAACTGGAGCAACG
>NZ_JACJQO010000036.1 GCF_014696715.1 Pseudanabaena sp. FACHB-2040 | reverse complement strand
AGTTTAGCCCCTACTCGCTCTTACTCAGCAGCGGTTGCTTACCTTAAGCAACTGCTCGTTTGTTGTGTCTTCCGAACCTGCCGCTGCTTGCTCCAGCTTAGTTGTCGTTCTAGCGCGTCAACTACTCACGCAACTAGACAGGTAATTGTCACCGGTTTGCCAAGGCAGTTGACATTCCACACTCAGCAAAATTGACTCTCGGATCATGAGATCGCGCTCTTCATTCCACACATCATAGACACGCTTGTAAAACAGCAGTGGCAGGATAGAGCTCTTCCAATCCATGCGATCAACGGGCTACTCCGTAGGATGTTGACTGCTTCCCAGAGTTTGGACTCTAGCTCTGACAGTGTGATGGTGTTGAACAGCGTTCCCTAAACCATGGACCAGTCTTAATAGGGCTCAGACTCCCAATATGCCCCGAATACCCTGTTAGCCCTTAGGTTTTTCCAAGCAATCACAGCATCTTCAGCATTTAGACACCGTCAAGCCACCCGGTGAGTTTGACCTGCTTGCAACTCTGGGTACTTTTACAAGGCAGGCAACTGATTGTGGCTCCATCAAGAGACAACAGTCATTTCATTGCCCAAAATTGGCTTGTGGGTCTCGCTGTTTCCACTTTGGTGCAGGAGATCCCTGGCTGGTCACCTGAGTGAATTTATCTGCTCGTACTCACCTCCACAGAAAAGGTTCTCTATGAAAGCTGAAGAGCGTACCATCTCCCAAATTCTTACTCAGCAGATTTGCTACGAGATTCCGCCCTATCAGCGTCCCTACTCCTGGAATCAGGAAAACATTCAGCAGCTCTTAGAGGACCTCTTCGAAGCTTACGAAGCCCAAAACAGGGAGTACTTCATCGGTTCTCTCATCACCATTGAGAGAACTAGAGATAAGCACTACGATGTGGTGGATGGTCAGCAGCGGTTAACGACACTCAACATCATCATTGCTAGGCTTCGTGACCACATTGCTGATGGAGCGTCTAAAGCACTTCTGCAAGGCTGCATTTTGCCGACTAATCCTCTTACCGGCCAAGCAGAGCAACCCCGTCTAGCCCTTCGAAAAAAAGACCAAGCCTTCTTTCTCAGACATATTCTCGAAGGTCAGCCCATTGCTGAGAACAACATCAACAGGCTGGAAACACCTCAGCGGAACCTGATTCGAAATGCCCATGTAGTGGATGAATTCTGCCAAGGTAAAACCGAACAAGAGCTAAAGCTACTCGCCAACTACATTTTGACCTCGGTATACGTGGTCTTCGTCACTACCTTTTCCTTTGACTCAGCCTACCGATTGTTCAACGTCCTCAACGCCCGAGGAATGCCTCTCTCTAATGCTGACCTGATCAAGAACAGCCTCTTTGACCACCTCAACGGACAAGCCCACAAAAGCAACGATCTAGAAGAGAGTTGGCTTGAGTTGGAAAGCACTATTGGTATTGAAAGGCTCGATACCTTCTTTGGTCACTACCGAACCGCTCTGACGGCCAACAAAGCCAGCAGCGCCCTACACGAAGAGATAAACCTTCTAATCAAGGGGGTTGGTAACCCCTTCGACTTCTTAGACTCTGTCAAACAAGCAGCTGTCCAGTATGTCCGCATCCTTGATCGGGACTTTGCTGACCCTAAGGCGCTCCGTGCGCTTAATGCTCTACGTCGAGTGAAGTACGAAGACTGGATTCCTCCTCTGCTGAGCTTTCTGAGCCTAAATGTAGAGGGTCTAGGTGAAGCCGAGTTCCTAGATCTGCTTGAAAAAATCACTATGCAGAACTGGATCCGCCGCCTAGGTAGCGCAGCACGTCTGACCACTTACTTTCAACTTATCCGTGCTATTAGAAACCATAGAACTGCCGATGACATCCGCGCCATCTTTAAGGAGAACGCCCATAATGAGGAGTTTCTCAGGTTTCTGGGCAGCGATATTTACGGCCAACCCTTTACTAACGCAGTGCTGCTACGTCTAGAAGAGGCTCCTCATGATGAGTCTGTGACTCTTATCTACTCTGGACTTATCACTATTGAACACGTCTTGCCTCAAAAACCGAGCGACTCCTACTGGGTAGAGCGCTTCCAACCCGAGGAGCATCAACAGTGGGTTCATAAGCTCGGCAACCTTACTCCCTTAAGCGGGCGTAAAAACTACCAGGCGCAGAACTATAGCTTTGATCGGAAGAAGAAAATCTACCAAGAGAAGCTGCAGACAGTCTCCTTCACTTTGACCAAAGACGTCTGTGCCCATGATGAATGGACGGTCAGCGCTATAGAAAAGCGCCACACAGATCTCTTGCAACGTGCTCAAGCGACCTGGTCCATTTAGACCCCAAAGTGGCAAGGGTGTATTTTAGAACAATCTAGTTCAATTGCCTTGCCCGCCTAGCTGCTATACGCGCAACTAATCAACGACAGAATCAGCCTTTCAGCTGATAAAACGAGTAAAAGTAGGCTTTGTACTACTCAGTTTTGAGAAAAATTAGTCCATTTCTGGTCCAGGAGGCGTACTAGTGAAATGTCCTGTGGAGCAAAGCATTGCTTGGTAAGTTGCCCGAAAGTGAATCGCTACTTTAGGGCCGAGTCGTTGATCCTCAATACCTGCTCCGGTGCTTCCCAGCTTTCCGGCTGAGGATGTTGGGCCAGTAGGGTAGACAGTTCGATTGCAAATAGACCCCCTTACCCTCTGCCGGTAAAAAGCCCCCTGCCTACCGGGAGCTTGTGAGACGCGTTAATGTCAGTCTTTTCTCCAGTGTTGATGCCAGCTGGCCTGTCTGTTGTCCAGTTGCTATTAGTCATTAGGAAATTGTCTAGACATTGCTTTTACTATGTTGGAAAAAACAGGGCTGGTATTGTACTTACACAATGGGAAACGATAGTTAACTTTTTATTTGGGAATTCTGAATCGGTGCCCTGTATGACTTGGCTAGATCTCTCTAGGTCTAGCAATGACTTTCCAGCAATTACTAATTTTCTCTCTAATTAACTCCTTCGTTATTAATTGGTATTTCCGTAAAAGCGGTTATTTTTCTTGGGTAGTGGAGAAAACACAACAGCACAAAGCTCAAAGAAAACATCGACGGGTTGACCCTTGTCACTACATAAAGTTTGAGCGCTTTGTTGATGGCAAATCTAGGCTAACTACTCTGCAGGTTTATGTCGAAGATTTCCGGTTGCTGGTAGCGATGTGCCACAACCGCCAGAGGGCAGAGGATCTGATCGTTGACTTGGTGCTGTCTTATCCAGGCCGAAAGGGGCGCTGGTATGTGGAGAAAGCAATTTGGGATTTGGAGCGCGATCGCAAGTAGCCATGTTACTTCTTTCCCTGCTCCTACTAGCTATTCTCTTTAGCTGGCTACATCATCGACAGCGGCAACAGTTGGGCCTGACTAACAAGCCCTGGTTTGACTTGCGCCCTGCTCCACCTCCTAGGCCACGCAACCCCAACAGCCTGATTCGAACTGAGTACCACAATGGGAAAAGGCGACGGAAACCCAGGCCTAAACCAAAGCGTTATGTGAGCAACCAAGTGCCGGAGGAATACCTGCAGCAGATTAGCCGAGTCACTCATGACCGAGAAGCGGCAGAGCGGCTGCTGCTTCAGGCGGTGGACGGCAGCTATGACAGGAACTGGCAATGGGCGGTTGAGAAGGTGCGCTACGACCTGGAGCGGGGGAGGTAGGGCGTGCGCGATCGCAAATAACCCCTCTACCCACTGCTGATTAAAAAAGCTCTCTCAACCGGGGGCTGAGGCGACGCGATGATGTTAGCCGTTCACCGCAAGGAATTTTAGATGAGACGTTACAGGGGCACCTATGAACGAGCCTGACCTTTCCCAATGCATGAACGTAAGGCAAAAGCCGAAGCTGCCGAAGACCATCCACCAGGATGGAGTGAACCTGATGACCCAGCAATTGGTAGCTGCAGCTGGGGACATAGAGACGGCAAAGTGTTTGGTACGACTAGCTGAGATGGAATACCCTGATAAACCAACCTGGTGGCACTTCGCGAGGGCACTTTGGGACCTGGAGAAAGGGGTATGTGTTTAAAACCCCCCCCTTGAAATCAACTGCCTCAGCTTCAGGAAGCGACGCCTGCTTAAACTCAACCGAGACGGTATTGCTGCCGCCGGTGACGATCGCGCTGCCAATCGCATTGCCGCCGACACGAATTGAGCGATCTGATCCGGAGCTTTGATTTTCAACCATAGGGGTTAGAAACTGAACGTTCTACTTGAAAGGAGCTAGTTAAACTTCTCGCTGTCTGGCAAGTGCAACGTGACCGTAGGTTTCCAGATCCCCTCTTGGCTTACTGTGACAACGGTAGGTGTGATGCCTATGTAAATTAGAACCTAGTGTAGGGTAGACCTACCACTGGGAGTGAAAGAATGTAATCTTTAGAATTACCAGGGCATACGCTTTCGAGCTCGGTTTCCTGCGTCTGCTGCTTTCCCTACGATTTGCTGTCGGCGCTGGTCTTTGCTTCCTTGGATATCACTGTTTTCTAGGGCGTCTGTAGCGAAGCTTTCCCCAACCATGTAGGCGTTCTGCGCGACGGGTGGCAGAGTGTTTCGCTGTTTGGGTTTACTGCCGGTTTCCTTGTAGAGATCGGAGACGCCACAGCCGAAAATCTCTCGCGTCATTGCCTCAGTAGCTTGACCGAGGACAGGATCTTGACGGAGTTTGCCACTACCCATTTTTTCTTGAATAGTGGCCTCGTACTGATCTCGGATGTGTTTGCGCTGAGTGATGGCTTGGTAGTCGTGTTGGGCCTGGGGCTCTAGCTCGTTGCCATTTCCTAGCGGTAGCGCTAGTTGGGAGGCAGCATCCTCCTGGTTCTCACGAAACCACTGAAGAAATCCCACGAAGATCTCCTATTTAGTAGCAGGTAAACGACCACTGCGAAGGGACAGAACGTGCTCCGTCGCCTCTCTGACTGGGCCTTCTTTTTCCCGAATCAGATTGAAAAAGTGCTCGGACTGGTCCCAGTCCTTGGGGTCGTTGTAGTAGAGCAGCTGCTCCAATCCGCTTCTGATAGTCTGAATTCCTTCTGAGTGAGCCAGAAACACATCAAGGGCGTCGGGCATCAGTGCGATCGCCCAGTCAGGAGCATCTTCTTTACAGAAGAACCGGGTGAAGGTCTCATAGGCCTCCAGGGCGTTACAGCTGATCCAGAACATCGCGCCGTAGTAGGAGTAGGCTTGCTCCCAGATGCGACGGTAGCGCAGGTCGCCAAACTGCCTGCGGATCTCCTTCTTCATTTCGTCCACTTGCGGCAGAAAGCCCTGAAACTCAGCAAAGCTGCCCCATGCCTCAATCACTTCTGCCTTGAGGTCTTGTAGCGTTATTTGCTTGGCTGTGGTCAGGGGTGTGGGTGCGGCCATATCGTATTGGGCAATAGCCTTGTCCAAACTATACCGCGCTCATATGGCTCTGGCGCACTGGGTCAGGCGTCTCTTCAAGACCAAAAGAAGAAGCCCCTAGTCTTGCACCAGGGGCAGCATCGCAAATTGACCTGTTCGCAGATAAGGATACGGCAGTGTAGAGACTGCGAGCCCTTCCTATCAGAAGCAGATATTCATTTAAGTGGGCACTTTAGAAGCAGCATGATTCAACCCATAACTACCCATGCACTTGTTCCACTGGCATATTCCGCTATTACAGAACAGCGATCTTCCTACACAGGTGGTTGATCGGGTTCGCTCTACTCTCGGTGCCCCTCTTTCTTTATTTGAGAGGCTTCAGGGTAACGAGCCGAGCCCAACGCATAGACAGGTTCCGTCGGATGTTCTGCTAAAAGACCTAGGAATCACTGTTTTCATTATTCTGCTGATTTATCTCGTTCTGGGTACGATTATTTTCACTATTCAAGTTGGTATTCCTTGGTTTCGTGAGCAGTTTGCCCATCGCGCTGAGCTCTACGAGAATCTGCCAAGTCAGTCTGAAGCACTGGAAATATCGAGGCAGGCAAAACGACAGGACCTGATACAGGAGTACGTCAAAGACGCTATTTTTGTAGTCCTTGGCGCGGTTTTGTCCTTCTTTCTGAACAAGCTTTAGTTCCTGATCGCTGCTTCTGATTGACCAGGTTTCATAGAAGGGATGCTTTAATCAAGGGTTTACAAAGGCCCCTAGCGATAGGCTAGGGGTAGCATGATTGACTGAGTTATCGCTAGTTCTTGAAGATATGCCAGGCCCTGAAACGATAGTGATTGCACTTGCTAGCTGGGGTTAGGCTGTCTGGCAGGTAGGGTGCGATTTTAATAGCTACCGCCCAGCCGGGAAGTACTTGGCATACTTGATGCGAGTCAGCCGAATCGCCTCATCGTGGGCTGACTGCAAATCGAGATCCACCTGGGCCACCATCTTCTCGCAGTAGGCTACTGCCTCTAGCCCAATTGCTTGGGGGATATAGTTCCGGGCAATCCGCCCACTCCCATGCACTGGATTTTCCCAAAACGCCTTCATCTCTGCTGCATCCATACCGAACAGCCCGCGGTAGACATAGTTTGTCCAGTAGCCATAGCGCCCCTGGGGGTCCTTACCCTTGACCTCCCAACTCCAGTCAACCCGATATGCCTTACCGGTCTCCCGCGACATCAGCCACTGCCGCAGCACCTCATCGTCCTCACGGGTGTAGGTGCGCTTTAGGAACGTGTAGGCCTGGGCGTAGATACCTTCGGCTGCAAACCAAGCGAGGAAATCAATCAACCCGTCACGGGCACCCTTGCGCAGCTTACCCGGCTCCTTAGCCCAATCTCGCGCCAGATCAACCCAGTCGGATGCCTCAATCGCCTGGTACTCATTGCCATCTTCTCCAGGGATTTGGAACACCCTAAAAGTACTGCCAGACGGTAGTTTCAAGTAGTTATCTTGGCCTATTTGGATCACCCTCTGGGAGAGCGTGTTGACCGGGACATTGGTATGGCGATCCATCCCTCGAAAGCCGAGCCCGATGGTGGGCTTGTCCTGGCCTAGACCATGAGGGTCAATAACGATCGCCCGTAGCTCCCGGTTTTTGAATTTCAGTGGGATAAGCTGCCCTACCCGAAATTGAGCCATAACTCCTCAGCGATCAGCCACAGGAACTGGTACATCAGAATCATACTTCCTGGCACAGGAGTAGCAATGTCGGGGGTTATAAAGTCTTTTTAAAGCCCTGTTCGGATTTCAACCTGCCTTCTACACTGATGTACTAATTGTTGTCCCCTCACCATCAGAATCATGCCTGCTGACTGGTGCAGTGAGGGATCGAGTATGGCGATGCGGGGAACCGGTAGCTGTTGGTGGTGACGAACTACCAGGGGGCTAACACAAACTTTCCCTAGACCTTTCATAGTGCCGGACAAGCAGTACCGCTCTGGGTAATACTAAGGTGCTATTGCCAGTACTCTAGTCATCCATGCCTGTTCCCACCTACGATGAACTCATGCTACCCCTGCTCAAACTTGCTGCTCAGGATGGCGCAGAGCATCCCATTCGTGACCTGCGGGCGCAGCTAGCTCAACAGATCGAACTCACCCCTGAAGAGCGTATCCTCAAACTCCCTAGTGGTCGCCAGACGGTCTTTGACAATCGAGTTGGCTGGGCCTGCACTCACCTCCGCAAAGCCCAACTGATTGATAGTCCTCGTCGTGGTTGCATCCGTATATCACCACGAGGGCGGAAAGTGCTGGCGGAGAATCCACCTGCAATCAACGATATTTACCTCCAGCGCTTTGATGAGTACCGGCAGTTCAAAGAGCGAACGACTCCTGATGAACGTGACCGGCAGAATACGGTTGAAACTACTGGGACGAAACAGACAACTCCTGATGAGATGATCCGGGATGCTCACGCCATTCTTGAAGCTAACCTGCGCGATGACCTGCTCGACAAAATTAAGCAGATGGATCCTGGAGCTTTTGAGTGGCTAGTTTTGCGCCTGCTCCATGCAATGGGATACGGCGGCAGCATTAAGGATGTTGAGGGCGTACCGACGGGGCCAGACGGTGGCATTGATGGGCTGATCAAGGAGGACAAGCTAGGGCTCGATACCATTTATATCCAAGCCAAGCGTTGGGATAACGACAACACAGTAGGGCGAGAGAAAATTCAAGCCTTTCAGGGAGCCCTTGCAGGTGTGGGAGCACGCAAAGGGGTCTTTATGACAACCTCTAGCTTTACGCAGCAGGCCCGCACCTACGTTGAGCGCCTACGCGACAGCAAGATTGTCCTCATTGATGGTCAGCAATTGGCTCAGCTGATGATCGAGCACGACGTTGGCGTCAGCATTCATCAGACTTTCCATCTCAAGCGTATTGATGAGGACTTCTTTTCTGAGGTAGAGATTTAGGTGATTTCTACAGTTAGGGAATATACGATCGCAACCATGGAGATCCTTATAGAACACCGTTGTTGATCCCAAAACTTCCGGCAGTGGATACCCCTCATGCCACAACAGGAAGCTGGTCTGCCCTCTCTCTACAGTGACGCCGAAGCGCGGAGAGCTCAGAGTGAAATGGGTGATGCTGATTGTGCTCAAGGTTGAGCGGAAGAGACACCTCAGCAATGAGCCGCTGCTCCAACAACCACGGCTCTTGTACCGTGAACCAGGTTATGAATGCATTGGTTTCCATCCATTCAGAGAGCCGGTGTTCTCCATCTCCAAACGTGCGGCGCTTTCCACTACTGCCTACGCGCCTCAATTCAATCTGGATTGTGTCGGCAAGCAGGCAACCGAGTGTGAGGCGGAGTGTGGAGCCCTCAGCGTTGCCTTTGAAGTGCTCGCGCACACGCGATACTAACTGTCGCCCATTTGCTGAACTGCCATTAGAGGGTAGCTTCTTGGGTGAAATGCCAAGGTAGAGAAGAGTTGTACCATTCGCCTGGATGCAGCCTTCGGTGGGTACCCCTGGCGGGATCTCCCGAAAATACCAAGCGTAAATGCCGGGCTCGCGTGGGAGCGGGCAGACGCCGTTTAATACTTCAGAACGAGACCAGAGTCGAGTTGGTTTCAGTAGTGCCTGAAAATCAGCCTCATTCATAAACTGCAAAGTCGCCATGGATAGGAGTTCTCAGGGTTCCCAGTGCGCTGTTGAAGTATATAGCTGCTTACAAAGTTAACTGAGATCGCAACCCGCATCTCCCCTAGAACACCCCACCTTAGCCAAGGCTCCATCAATCTGCTCCACAAAGGCCGACTTGCTGCCTCTGGGGCATGGCAAAACTTTGGTATGAGCGCAATTGCTTGCTGCAATCGCACTCCCGGCTCCAATAGCCATCAGCGTGAGTTTGACGAACTGCTACCAAAGAGTGCGTTTCTCAAGCAAACTGCTAAATTTAATTTCAGAAGGCTACCTGCCAAGACATGATGACTCTGACTGGCAAACTCATCTCTATTCAAGCGCTTAAGCAGCAAGCCTTACGGTTTTGGATGATGCTGCACAATTCTGAGATGGTCGTGCCTCAGGTCGAGAACTTCAAGCCAGAGGTTAAGCGCCTGTTTGGCGACATGAGACGCAAAGTGACATGGGAAAAAGCTTTTGCCCATTTCTATGTGCAGTGGCTCATGGCCTGTGTAGGGGATGGCGATCTTTTCTTCAAGCTCATGGATCCTGAACGGTGGCCAGACTGGCAAAAGGAGCTGAAGTTCTTAATTTTGGAGGCGCTGTTGGCTCATAAGGACAGCCGTGAGATGCTGCCAAACTCTTACAGGTACCTAAGGAAAACCAATAGAGAGGATCTAGCGAATGGGTTTCTGGCGTTGGCAAGACAAAGTCGAGGAGGAGCTCAAGCGGCTCCCCTCCTCGCGTCGGCAGGAACTCGCTAGACTGCGACAACTTAGCATTGCCCAGGACGGCAAAGCCGCCCGAGAGTTGCGTGTTTTCATTCGAGAGCAGTTTTGCGAACTCATTGACCTTGCCGTAGTTGGCCAGGAGAGGGAGATTGCTATCGCACAAGCTACCGAGGTTATTTACCAAACGGTTTTAAGCCACACCACTAAGGAGGTCTATCGGGACGGCAAACGGGGTGACCGGGATACCCTGCCTGCTGCTGCCCAGAATGCAATCTCACTAGGTGAGTTTCGAGCCTGTGAAGGTTTAGAAGAAGCAACCTGGTATGGGGACACCTGGGACCGAATTGATCAGGTCAATCAGATTTGTCGGGAAGCGGGTGGTAAGGTTCGCAAGCGCTTACCGTGGTAACAATCAGTCCACTTCCACAACCACAAATCTGGTAAGCCAGCTATCTGGCTATCTGGTTATCCTTACTTCTGGTTATCTGGCAAGCCAAACTTCTGGGTTAAGGCTTCTACCATCACGTCAGTCATCGTAATTCCTTGAAGCTTAGCCATAGCAGCCCAATGGCGGCGGTGAGACTCGGGCACCTTTACACAAAGGTTTACCTGCTTTTCTTCCTGCTTTATGGGTTTTCGGATATCTGGTTTGCCATAAATCTGGCTATCTGGTTTTGTGGCTTTTTGGTCAATAGATGGTTCGAGAATTTGGTTCTCTGGTTGCTGGCTTGTTTGATTATCTGGTTTTATGGCTTCCTGGCTATCTGGTTCTCTGGCCTGCTTTAATACTTTGCCGATGCCGAATTTTCCAGTCTGCTGAGTCATCGCCCAATTGCCTCCAAAATCTCACTACCTAAAGAGTCGTAGTCTAGCCATCCCATTCGGTCACGCCCTGTTAGGTCACGGATGGGGAAACCGGCCAGCGCTGCCTTTTGAAATCCAGCGGTACGGCGGATCATTGTGCTGAAGACAGGCACTCCGTTACTTCGTAACTCCTCTCGCATGGCTTCCCCTTCCCGGCTGGGTTTGGGGGGAACGATGGTCAGCAGCGCTCGATAGTTAGCTTCTCCCAAATCGTGAGCAGTCTGCAGCATGGGCTCGAGGCTGACAATATCGGGCAGAGTAGGGAGGATCAGGAGATCACAGCCCTCAGCGAGTTCTTTCAGGTCAGAGCTGTCAGGCCGAGCTGGCGTGTCAATCACAATGAAGTCTCGCCCCTGGACTACCTTCATTGCCTTTCGTTCGTCTACGACAGTAAACGGGAGTTGTCCTCGGTTGGCCCAGGACAAACTGGTTCGGTTGGGGTCGGAGTCTACTAGCACTACGTCGCCCAGTGCGCTGAGATAGGTAGCGACGTGAATTGCTGTGACTGACTTACCGCACCCGCCTTTGTAGCCGGTAATTGTCAGGATCTTCATTTTTTTGGTTATCTGGTTATCTGGTTATCTGGTTATCTGGTTATCTGGTTATCTGGTTATCTGGTTATCTGAAAAACCAGTAATCCAGATAACCAGACTTTACTACAGATATGCTTAGAGATGAAAACCTTTAAGCGGCACTAATGCGCGGCAGGTAGGTTAGGCAGCCCTTTTAGAGTAATCGCTATTGTTACGAGTTTATTATATATCTGGTTGTCTGGTTATTTGGTTACCTGGTTATCTGGTTCTTTGACTTTCAAAATGTACAAATAACCAGACAACCAGAAGCATACTAAGGATTTTGGGTAATGAAAAGCCTCTGGGCAACACCAGGGGCACCAACAAAATAGAGCTCAACAATAGAAATAGAATTTGTCCACTAACTTAGTGGACAAATTCCTTAAGGGCACAACTAAAAAATCAACTGAGCCTCAAGAACTGCTCTAGGCTACTGAAGAGAATAGGAGTCTTCCCTGCAAGCACCGATTCCTCATACAGTCTCTCTTCCAACGCTAGCACTGTCATCCGCTGTCGACTCGGGTCAACAGTCCAGTTTCAGGAATGCCTCGTGCTCCGTATTCAGAGCGCTTATAGCGATAGTTACAGTCTTCGTTTTGCTTACCTGGGGACACGACTTCCACCACTAGTTGAGGTGGTGGCATATCTATCAGCATAGTGAAGCGGCTAGACGCCTTCAGCTCTACTGCCAGATCTTCAGACAACACCATCAGCTCTGAGTCTATGTGCCGTCTAGCAACTATTATCGGCGAATTGTTGAGCTGTCGGCTTCCAAAGTTGCGCCTAGGGCCAGTTCGACTACTCAGGCAGTGGCTTGGGGTCTACGTTTTGCAGATGGTAGAGCAACGTCACTAGTTCACTATCCTTTAGCTCACTTCGCCGCCGTCCCTCAAACTTCTCGGCGATGAACTGCATCATCTGACTCGCGCTCAGGCCTAGACGCTGCACTTG
>NZ_JACJQO010000035.1 GCF_014696715.1 Pseudanabaena sp. FACHB-2040 | reverse complement strand
GGCTCTCTTATACACGTTCACCTGATGGATTTTGATATAGTGGCCTGGCACTGTTGACGACCCCGTTTGCTTCGGTTCGTCCTCAGTGTCTTTTTTTGCCCCAACAGAACCTGTGTTCTAGCTGTCGTTTTGCTCCCTTACGATCCTATTGATAGGGAACTCTCTCAAGCTGCCAAGTAATTGGCATCGCTGCTTTTGTCTAATTGTCGCCTGACAGCTGATTGCTAAGTGCGATTGCTAGGATTGGCGAGGTACTGCTGCGCAGAGCCGAAGACATCAGGGGCTGCTTTACCGTCTTTCGAGCTTCCAATACCAAAACGAAAACCACCCGTACCGTGGACCCAGCAGTTGCAGGCAGCCTTATATGAGGCCTATCTACCTACCAGCGGGCTTCTGTTTCATTGCTACTCAAATCTTATACACCAGAGCCGTGCCTGTGGATCTTTGTCCTTCTTCAAAAGGATACAGTTATGCTTCCAGGAAATTTGTGCACCAAACTGGTGCACAAATTCCTCTTCGGGATATGCCTCAGCAAACGCGCGTATTGTATTTCAGGTTGCGCTAGGAGAAGCCTTACATGTCGGGGAATTCCCGCTTCAGGTCTTTGGCAAGGCGGTTGCTCACCTTAAAATCGGAAAGCTTTAGAAATTACTCCAGTAGCATGTGTTGGCAAGAGGGCATCAGTGGGGGAGAGGCACAAGGATTGCCTCCAGGACTAGCTGATCAATTTGACTAAGAACCTGACCAGCCAACTCTTGATTTCTTATCAGAACGCCCATCTCCATGTTTAGCGAGAGAGCGTACTCTGTAAGATTGGCACTGGTGATGAACAGCCTTGCTCCATCGGCGACTGCCCCTTTAACGTGAAGTGAGCCATACTTACCAGCCACATTAGCTGGACGTTTCTCCATGGGCCAAATGAGAACCTGAGAGCGCCTCATAATTTCAGGGCCAAACGTGGCCTGGAGACCGAAAGCAATCTTGCCATCTCCAGATTCAGGAGTTTCCGCCACAATGCGCAAGGAGACTCCCCGGTTCAGTGCTGCCACGATAGCTTCTACGATTTCAGGAATTTTGTATATAGCAAAGCTAATTAGAGTTAGGTCTTTTTGGCATTCTCGAATTAGTTGAAGAAGCACCTGATCCGTACGTCTGATAGCTAGGCCTGATGAAGCTGGTCCGGTCCAAACGAGTTCAACAGCCAGCTCTTGCCGTATTGTTGCAGCCGTGTAGGCAGCACTATAGATTGCTGCTGCCAGCTCCCTGCTGCTCCAGCCTAGAGAGCTGTCTTCCTTCCAAGCAGCCAACATGTCGCTGATGGCCCGCCGAAAGCGAGGGTTATTGAGAGGCTGGAGAACGCTGTTAGCCAGTGCTTCACCATAAGGTGAATTGGTTCTGGCCAAAACGGCTGTGAGTTCACCTAGCACCGATCGCGGAAGCAGGCCAACAATAAGGTGAATTTCCTTTAGTAGAGAAGACGCCACCGGTTAATCCTGAAAGAAGGCAAGGTCTTTATCGGCAAAGGTGGGCACTAGAAGTGAGCGGTCAAGATACTTATTCCCTCGCTCACAGGACGTTTCAGGGCTGAACAAGCAGGCATGGCAGGCAGCCCAATGTAGGGAAGGAGTTCCTTGGGTAGGATTATGGTCTGCGCAGAGTGGATCAGAAGCACAGAGACGCATGCTAGCTAGGGCCTGAGAAATGTGATAGCCGAGGGTCTTTGTCTCTCCCAGATTCACGAGTCCGCCGAGTGTTCCTTCACTATCAGGGGCAGCAGTATATATCAAGACGCCTGCTTGAGGTCCGTTTTCGTCTTCAGGGGGCTTAGAGTAGATCCGCTCCCGCAAGCTAGCAGCGTTGTAGCCGCACTCAATAGCCAGTTGACGCATGAGGGCATGGGCAAACGAATGCATCAGCATGTAACGGATGCTAGGTGGTGGGATTTTCTTGGGGTCGAGGTTTCGGACGCGCAACCATTGCTTTTGGGCATCGCGGGTCCGGTTTGCCCGTTCAAAAACCTTGGATTGCTTTTCCCAATTGCGAAGTAGGGTCTCGTTGAACTCCAGAAATATACCCTCGCCTTTGACTTCAGTAGCCGGTACCCAGAACGGCTTATTGCGGCTAATGGGAGCCCGGAACTCGGAGGGGATATCTCCAGCATCATCAAAGTCGCCGGGCGACTGAATGCGTGTGAAACCAATCAGCGCTCGCACCTCTCGCAGTCGCTCTACTAAAACTGTCTTGTCGAAATACTGCTCATAGCCGGTGGGTGGGGCTACCTGCCGCAGCTGAAACTCATTGGTGTTTTGAGTTGGGACAGACAGGGAAAATACCTCCCATTCAGGGGTTTTGAGGTCTTTGGCATCGGTCTCCTCCTCCCCCTGCTGAATTGACTCGATGGTTTGCCAAATGTCCTCAACAGAATACTTGGCAAACTCCTGGAGTTGCCCGGTAGCCTGCATCGCTGACAGTAGAACTGTTAAAATCTCAAGGCTGGTTGCCTTACCAAGAGTGATCCAGTTATCTCTAACCATCTGGGTCAGTTGGTTAGAGGCGATAGGGATGGAAAGGGCTGATAAAGTAATGGCAAACCAGCCATTGGACGCGCCTAGAAACATGCCCCGCATCTGCTTTGAGCACTCCTCATCGAAGCTGCGAATGTGGGGATGACGACCTCGACAGCGGGGCATGTTCTGCTTACCTTGTTCTCCAAAGGCTTCAGATAGGCGGCGAGCCTTAGTTTCACAGCCATTACAGCGAACCATGATGTCAGTGGCTGCCCCTGCTACTCCGTATTCCTCAAATCGCAGAGACCCTTGACAATCTGAAGGGCCTCGGTGAACGAAATAATGCCAGGGAAAGTCGTCTAAGTGGCCATGTTCACATGCCACTAAAAAACGAGAGGGAATAACGGTAGGCGGCTTCTGGGCCTTTGGGCAGTTCTTGTGAACGTATCGCGCCTCGTTCGTGCGATATGGGTTCGTTTTTAGCTCAAACAATCCAGATTGTAAGGGAGCCAGTAAACGGCATTTAGGACAAAGCATCCAGGTTGGGAATGGGTTCACCGGGATGCCAATCCGAGCGGCCTCATCGAAGGGACTGTAAGACCCTTCACTTTCTGGAGGGAGCGGGGGTGAACGCAGTTCTTTTACCTGACCCCCAAGTTCTTGGCGTACTGCGGCCAGCAGCCGCTCTTCACTCAATTCAAGCGTGCGGGTTTTGTCCCAACCATCTAGACCCATTACCACGACCGAGAGACTGGGCAAGTCCGCGATCGCACCAATGCCGTAGGTGAACAGAATCTGGCTGGGACGCAGCTCGCCGACTTTGTGTTTGTATGGAGATGATGTCATGGGGTCTCGATGAAGGGCTGAGGTGTGCGGAAGTCATCGTCGGGAGCCTGATCGGTGAAGACCAAATTGACAGTAGGTTCCACATTACGTAGAGAGTTCAAGCAGGTAGAGAAATCCCAAATCCTTCGCCCTGCTGGTGTCAAGAGGCTAACGGTTTCGCCATCCTTAGACTTAACCTGATATTTGAGCTTTGCGCCCCCGACAGTCTGAGCTTTGGCTAACCAGTCATCCAGCTTCACTTCCAAATCATGGCGAATGCGCTGCGCCGTTTCGGCATCGCATACCAGGCTAGCTCGATGAACAATCGCATCAATAGAGTTCTGCACAGAGGGATGATTTCGCTCAATAGCACTAGCTTTGTCGTTACCATTGAACTCCTCGCTAGAGAGCCGAATAAGAGACGTTAGGAGGGCAAATAATCCTCGGTAAGTGGCTCCTGAAGCAAAGGGCGTTACCGAGAGAGCCTCAACGTTTTGATAGAAGGTGGCGTGGTAATGCTCAAACCGCTCGTAGTGGGATAGATCACGAGGCCGAGCCCAGTTATAAACCGTAATGACTAACCCTGGATGAGTTCTTCCCACTCGAGAGGTGGCCTGGATGTATTCAGCCGTGTTTTTGGGTTGACCGCAGGCCACCATCACCCCTAACCGGCGAACATCGACCCCAACTGAGATCATGTTGGTGGCTAGAATGACATCCAAAGGATCTGGGCGCTCTATTTTCTCCCCCGATTTGCGTTTGGCTTGATTTTCAGCTTCTGTTTTAGGATCAAAGGGCGTTTCCAGGCGATCCAGGATAATCGGGATTTCAGTCGAGTCTTTGCGAGATGTCAGCTCATCAATGGCGCGCAGGTATCTCTTGGCCAGCCCCCGCTCATCCATCTTGGCCAGACGGGTACGGATGTCATCATCAACCAGGCGACGAGTACCTCCCAGCTCCCTCAGGGAGTTGAAATAGCCGACGAGCGTCATCCAAGGATCGGCTTTCTCCCCATAGGTTTCATACAGGGCTTGGGCTGAGGACAGCACTGCCAGGTAGACACGAATCATGGTGGCTTTCAAGCGGCGACCAGGGGCACAGATTCCTAGGTAGCGCCGTCCTGGAGTCGTTTGAGTGTCTTTTTGGCGGGAAAAGAAGTTATCGCTGATGTCTAACCCCTGAGGCGGAAAGATGCTGAGGTTTCTCAGGAATAGGTTATGCACCTGTACCTGGGCCTGCCGAATTGTCGCTGTGGAGGCAATGACTTTAGGACGAATGGGCTTACCGCTCACATTCCAAGTACATAGCTGGTCAACGGCAGTTTCATAGAGACCAACCAAGGTGCCTAGAGGTCCGCTAATCAGGTGTAGCTCGTCCTGAATAATCAGGTCTGGTGGTCTCAGCTTGCTATGGGGAATTGTTTTGGCTGCCGGATGGGAACCGACCTTTCTATGAGTGTCTTGATCCTCTAGGTCAGGGGAGCGAAACCCGTGGCGTTCGCAGTAGCCATTAACCTGCCCGAACAGCATCTGAACTTCGCCTTTCCAGGGCATTTGAGCGAACTTATCTACGGTCGCAATCAACAGGGTAGGGAGACGCCGGTAAATCTCCTCATCCACAACAACCACGGGCAACCCTTCCCCTTTTGAAAAGGCGCAGCGACCCAAGCTATCCCCGCACTTGATAAAAGTACGACCCCGGCCCTTTTCAATGCGCTCTACCTGGATGTTTCGCCCCGGATCGATTTTTGACCCACACCAAGGGCAGTTGGTGAGCTGGTGGGGAGTGCCACTGCCGCGAGGGCTCGATTCTCGATGTTGTTTGATCGCCTCCTCACTGTCAGCTGTTTTGTTAGGGGTATTCTTCATCCCTACCCACAGCCCAATACGGAAAGGATCGGTGCCCCACTTAGCTTCGTCAGCCCGGCGAATCGTTTCACAGGCGCAAATTAGAGCCGTTGCTCGCTGGAACTGTTGGAGGGTGAGCAGGCGCAGCGTATAGCGCATCAGCACGGCCACGCCGTGCATACCGTCTCGGCCCTCAACTACGCCCTGCAGACGACGCAGGCCGATGGTGTAAGCCGTTAATCCCAGATAGGCCTCAGTCTTACCACCCCCAGTAGGAAACCAGAGGAGATCTGCGATCGCATCTTGAGGATGGGAGCGATCGGGGTGATGCAGGTCGGTAGTGCTGGGCAGATTGAGCAGGATAAAGGCTAACTGGAAGGGATACCAGCTGCGGTCTTTGGGGACGTCAACTGCCTCCAAACCAACGTCTTCTCCTCGGCGGCGACGCTCGGAGTAAATGGAGTGGATGCGCTGCTGCCACATCGCTTGGTTCATAAAGCGAAAAGCTTCTGCCGCTTGTGGATTGCTCTGCAGCGTAGCGAGGCCTTCCTCAATGCGTTGAAGCACTCGACGGCAATTAGAAAGGGCATTGTGGGCTACGTCCTGGTACTCTTCCAGCCCCTCTTCTGGGTTGTTAATCTGCTTCTCTTTCGTATCAATCCAGTCGGCATAGGCTGTGGTCAAGGGCTGCAGCATGATCGGTAGCTCGCTATCAGCTGCCTCTGATAGGCGCTTCATGTCGAGCACTAACCCTTCGAGGGCAGGGATGTCTTTTACCTCCGGTGGTCTAGTGGCTGCCACTTCATAGGCAGGAACAACGCTGGTAGACAGGCAGATGGCGCGGGTAGGGCTATCAGGAGCCAATTCGGCGTGAACACCTACTCCATGCCCAACTGCAAATTCGACGTGATTGCGATAGAGCATAGCCATAGCCTGATTCTCAGCATGGATCGCTGGATCTATGGCAGTTGCGTGGCGCTCTAGAGGCTTGCGAATGAAGATGTCAGGGTCGTTCGGGTCGGCAGAGCGAATAACTAATTCGGGTTGAAAGAGCCAGGCAGAGTCCTTGAGTGTGCTGGGTTCATGCTGGCCGTTCACCAAAAATAGGGTCACAATCCAGTCTTTATCAGGAAGCTGCCGAATCTGTCCCCGCAAACATACAGAAGGTGCTTCGTCTGGAACGGGAACGAGGTCGATTTCGGTGTTGGGTTCTAGCTCCAGAATGACTGAACCTTTTAAGGGGTAACGCTTCCAGACCCGTTTGGCGCTGCCATCTTCCTTGGGAGTAACGCTATCCTGCCGTAGATACTGGCCCCAAGTAGCTGTGATGCTCAGGGCTTGGGCAGCCGCACTAACGCAAAAGGACATGCCCATTGAAGAGGGAAACATGCTGTCGGTAGCCGGGATATTAGTTTCAGTGCTGCCTTCTTCGGCACTGCCTTTGTCAGCTAAGGCGAGTTCATCCTGGAGTTCCGGTTTGTCTTCCAAAGTTGCTTCGCTGGTGTCCTCAACACTTTTGTTGCGGACTAGCGGTGCCAAAACGCCGACTAAATATCGCTCAGTGACGTGGTCTTCTTCAACCTCTTCCTCTGCTCCACCAGTAGGGCCGTAGAGCTCATTGACAATGGCAATTTCTAGCTTTTCTCGAAGCTGGGCTGGGGTAATGTCTTCAAAGAAGCGATTTTCTTTTTGAGGGTCTGGAACTTTGACTTTCTGTTGTTTGGGAGGGGTTGGATCAGGAATACCTTGTTCAGCTATTGGATCTTCCGCTGGCAAGGATTCGGCAGTATTGTCGCCTGCCTCGTGCCCTGCTGCTTCAGTTGGGTCGTCATTCTCTAGGGAATGAGCCTGCTCTGAGGTTGTCTTGGGTGGCTGCCAGACTGCAGGTTGAGTACCTGCCTGGGTTTCTTTCCGGGAACGCTTAGCCTTGGTTGTTTTAGGTGTTTGCTGATTGCAGTAGGCCAGGATCTGGTCAACGACCAGATCTGAGATGGTGCCGCCAGCGGTGCCATCAATTCCTAAAATATCGGCGTCATTCGACATATCCAGCCCAACCAGTAGGATGGCTAGAGCCGATTCAGGCGCTGAAGTGACTGCGCTCCAATCAAGCTGAGCTTTGCGATCGCACAGCTGCTGGTTCACCGCCTTTAGGTCCAGGTTGCCGGGAAGAACGGCGGGGAGCTTGATCACATTCATGCTGCTGAGCTGCCTAAATTCCAGAGAGACTTATCAAAACCTTGAAGCAGTACAGGAGCTTTCTGCTCCGGTACCACCACCAGTAAAGCTCGCATTGCCCGCGTCATGCCTACAAATAGGGTACGCCGCTCGCGATTGAGAATCTCTTGGGCGGCTTCCTCAGGGGTGCCTTTGGGCATATAAGGGAAGCGGCTACCAATAAAGCCCGCGATCGCAACAATGGGAAACTCCAGTCCCTTTGCAGCCTTAAGCGTGAGGACTTTAATGCAGGGCTTACTGAGGTCTAACTCCCCACTGCTCATGAATGTGGCTTCGAGCCCTAGATAAGACAGCTGCCCGGCCAAATCTCGCCCTGAGCGTTCACTGGGCGTCAGCACAGCGCAGGCCCCAATGCCCAACCGAAACTCCCGTGCTGCTGCGCGGCAGAACTGGACTAGGAGCCGTCCTTCGTCGGCTGTGTCAGCTACCGCTCGAACCGCCGGCGGCGGGCCAGAGTGGATGTACTGCCATTCGATAGGTTCTTCCTCTAACAGCCCTGACTGAAGATAGTTGTGGGCGGCTTCGTTTATCTCTTGTGTGGTGCGGTGGTTAACCCGCAGAATGCCCGTGCGGCCTACAAATTTCAGGTCAGAATGAACGTTTCCCCACCGAAAGCTGCTGCCGTAGATGGATTGGTTGGCATCGGCAGTGATAAACAGTCGATTAGGAGCCTTGCAGAGCTGCACCAAGAACCTCAAAATGTTGGGTGGTAAGTCTTGGGCTTCATCGACGATTACAGCATCGTAAAGGGGCGGATTCTCCATTGTTCGGAGGATATCTAAGGCTCGGCTGCGCAGTTGTTCCCAGGTTTCTAGTCCCTGAGCAGACAGCTGCTGATTGAGGTGCTCTCGCAGGTGCCACACGGCCTGCCGCTGAATGCGGTTGAGGGGTACGGCGCGGCCTGCGCGTGAAGTTGCCTGATACTCCTCCAGAGTTTTTAGCTCTCGGCTTTCGATCACAGTGCCGATTTCTTCTAGCAGATAGTCGGGAGTAAGCCGCTCCAAAACCAGTCTCTGTGCCTGTTGCTGGAGTAGGTTGCCTGGAAGAGAGGCTAGCGCCTCCGCCAGCGCGACTTTCAAGCTTTGCTGAAGTTGGCTGCTAGAAGCGATGGTATGGTCGCCTGACGTTCTGTATACCAGAGCTTGCAGCCTTTTATCAGCCGTCTTCACTTCCACGTGGTGGAAATCTTCTCCTAGAAGCTGCCTGAGAAGCTGCTTGCTGAAGGTGACCAACGCATTGGTATAGGTAGTAAACAGGATTTTGGGAGATTCCACGCCCTCCGCTTTAAGACGAGTCAGGATTTCCCGGGTGCGGTAAAGGGCGACCGTGCTCTTGCCTGTACCAGGGCCGCCTTTAAGCAGGGTTGGGCCTTTGGCCTCAGATGCCCAAGTAATAAATTTTTCCTGTTCTGGATTGAGCTTTAGCAGGAACCCCAGGAGATCTCCCTCCTGAAAGCGCAGCAGGTCATCCGTGCTGCCCGTTAAGAAGCTGGGCTGATTGAGTACGAGATCAAAGTTGGGGGTAGTAACGCTATCAAAGACGCGCTCTCGCACTAGGTCTGGAATTTTGGCGTTAGTCAGATCATCTAGCGTACGGCAGGCCAGCAGAATGGAAAAACACTCTTCTGGGACTCGGAGACGCTTCAGTAGGTCCTCGTCGATTTGCGTGGGTAGCAGGTTTTCGTCTTCTGTCTTGGCGGGAGCGGCAGTATAGGTGGGCTGGGGCTGAGGTGTGAGGAGGTCTGCCATGTCAGGCAGCTGGCTCACGTTCAACTCTGTTTCCTCAGCGACTAGCTTGTCGCCTTTGTAGATGTCCTTACGGGCATCGACGCCAAGCAGGGCAACCCAGCCGTCTCCGTAGGTATAGACGATACGATAAACGCCGGAGCGCAGGCGGTAAATGTTGCCCTTGTAGCCGTGCAGTTTTTTCTTAACGCTGCCGTGGGGGCTGGGGTCATCTCGCAGGAACTCAATCTTCTCGAGGATCTGCATGACAAATTCCTTGGGAATAGCCAGCAGCTGGTTCGTGAAGGTCGGCTTGTGGATGATTTCAAAGACCATGGTGAGCTACTTCTTACCGAGGATAAAACCTATAGAAAGCACTGCCATCCCTTATAGCGCTTAGAGCGATTGTGGCACCCTAGCTTCACCAAGCTTTAAAGCAAGTTTATGAATACTCGTTTTATTCTCCAAATCAAAACTAGGGAAATCAGAAATTTTTGAGAAATAATCAGGGTCTGAATATGAAACGTATTCACGCTGAGCCAATGCCCATACAGGCTTCCACCAAATTCCCTGATCTGTGAAAGCTATACCTGAGGAGCCATCTCCAAAGACACTCGTATCTATTACGGCTAAAACTTTTTCTGTAGGCGAAACAGAAATAAAATTGGACAATGCATTCCAGAGTTTATTGACAGGAATCTCAGGAGCAATATAAATCCTGCTATCTTTATCCTTCTGTTTGTCCTTGCCCTCCTGTTCATCCTCATCCTTCTGTTTTGGCACCAGCTCAACTTTGAGCGCGTTTAGTAGAGGGGCTTCAGAATGGTTATTATCGGCATAGGTATAAATTAGAGGCTCAATATTCCTAAAGAGTTCTGCAAAGTTATTTCTGCCTTTAAGGAATTGCCAAACTCCAAGACCAATACCAAAAGCAAGTAGGGCAGTCCCACCAGTGATTACGCCTATTCCTCCTAATGTCGCAATAGCTGAGCTGATCGCTGCTGCGCCAGCGAGTCCACTAACTGTTCCTAGGGAACTGGCTACTGCCCATGCAGCTCCTATAATGACAGCACTGCCCACAAGCCCTGTTGTTGTAGCAATACTTAGGTTCTTCAAATCAGCGCTGTCCATACCTGCTACAAGACTGACAGATACAAGAGCAGCAGCGCCAACTAAAGCTGCTCCCCCTGTTGCTACAGCTAGCCCTCCAAGCATCCCCAACCCACCGGCTGCAACAGAACCTCCTCCTAGAACTGCCAGCGTAGAATTCATTGCTGCTCCTCCCGCTAGAGTGCTAATTGCAGTTCCAGTACCGGCAGTGACTCCAGCGGCTCCAAAAATTGTTGTAGCTGTTGGTATAAATTCAGAAGCAGTTTCAGCAGCTTGTTTACCAACCTTTAAATATGTCCGCAGATCTGCTTCCACCTCTTTACGATTTTGATCAAGGAAACGTTCTCTAGTTAGTTTATAAATTAATTTACATTGAGGTGTAATTTCAGATGTGTATATCAGGTAGTCTAGTGAGCTTAAAATGTATTCGTTGTCAACTTCTTGGCCTAGCCTTACCTGATTATAGGTTTGGAGGTATTTCTCCTTTTTCTCTGCGATCTCTTCATTTTTATTTATAAGATCAAAGATAGTATTGTCAACTGTATAGGCTCGTGTTAAGGCACTAGCGATCGCGTACCTCTGCTTAAGTGAAACAGGCAGATTAGAGCTTTGAACAATTGCATCTACTGCTGTTAGAGCGCTAAAGTACTCGGGACCAATCAATGCATCATTTGCTTGAACAAATTGATAAATCCCTCTTAGCTTTTGTTTTTCTTCGGGTGCTAGATTGGTGCTCTCTATTTTTTCTTCAACATAAGTTTGAATAACGGTCAGCCTTGTATTTTGGCTAGCTATTTGATAGCGCTCTAGGATATCGTTATGCTTGTTTTTTCCCTTAAATTTAGAAGATACAGAGACAGCAGTATCTAGAACGTCTAAAACGTAGAAATCAGAAATTGATTCACCCAGTTTGACTTGAGAATAAGTGTCTAGGCAACGTTTTTCTGTTGCATCCATTACGGGTGCGGCAATAATTGCCGCATCAATTAGCCCATCGATATTAGTTAAAGGATCATACAGAGTGTGCAGAATAATAAATGCATCACTGCCGTCTAGAGCTGCACCCTTAGCTAGAATCAGATTCTTGTCGTAGCTGTCTGCTGGAATCTGTATAAAGCTCTTTGCGCCAGATCTAAATGTTATAGAGCATTCACCACCTTCCTGGGCTAACTTGCTACCTATAAAGATGTGATACTTTTCTCGTTCATCTACTTGTTGTTGGCTTTCATTCTCTGCGGATTTATTCTTTTCTTTAGCGCTGTCTGCAGCAGCAGCCTGTGGAAAAGCAAGTTCACCAAAACAACAGCTTAAAGCGGCCAGACTGATGAGCTGGTTAAAGCGGCGGCGATTGAGATTTGATGGGCCTGGAGTTCCCTGATGTGAGACAGACATGGACGAACTATCTTGAAGAGCGTACTTAGGGTGCCCAATTAGCCCAGAGGTGAACGCGGCAACATCAGGTGCTTCTGCTCCTAGTCATCGTCATCGCCAGGAGCCCAAACGGAGCCTAAAGACCCCTCAAGGCCAACTATATCGAGATAATCGGCTGTTGTTACTAAGGTCTCGTCGTAATCCTCTTCATAGGATTGAATGGCATCGCAGATAAATCGATCGCATAGCCACGCAGATAATTTAGTGAGGTCGCGGCCCTGGTCAATGTAAATAACGGCGACTAGAGCTTCAAACATCTCACCGTAGACACCTGGTTCTGTTTCGGGGGGCTCCCTACCAATTTTGTTCCAGGAGGAACACACGTCTGGCAGGCCCATTTCAATCGCAAAATCAGTTAGTGACTCTCTGGAGGCAATATCCTGCCTCCAGTTGTCCATGTCTTCTTTTGTCAGAGTCGGGTAAGTATGGAAAAGATAGTCAGTCAAAACAGCATCAATCAGGTAGTCCCCTAGATGGGCAAGGCGGCGATAATCCTTTTTGAGTTGTATTTGCTCAGGAGGCGTAGGGTTATCTAGGGTTGAGAGATCGGTCAGAGCAATGTTGAGTAGATTGTCACTCCTGAAGTTAGGCAAGCCAATGATCTGCTTTGCTTCTTGTAATTTAACCTGAAATTTTTTCACGGTATTGAGAGAGATTGTAACGGTGGGCTACTGTGTTGACAGTCTCTGCTAATGTTTCATAGCTCGCTTGCACAGCACCGATCTGCTGCATACGGCTCAGGCTTAGGGTCTTTTGCCCTGGCACTTGTTGGTCAATCTGAGCCGTTGGGAGAACGTAAAAAATCCATTGATCCATATTGAGAGGATTAACCGTTTGTTTATCTTTGTGGATCAGCAAGCAAAAAACATAGATATCTGAACTACGCTTTCGAATCTGGCTTATTTCATTCGTGTCAGCATTCCAGCCATAGGATGAGGCAATGCTAAAGCGTATTGTAGAGACTTTCTTTTGTTGCCAGCTTTGTAGGTATGCTGCTGACTTTACCTCAATTCGAACTTGTTCAGGAGTAATCAAGTCAAATGCGTTCCATTCGACCCTCAAACTACTGGTTAGATTGAGGGCTGAAGCTACTATAAATTCCGCGAGAATTCCTCTGGTTGTGTTATCTAGGAACCCAGAGCTTGACCACCGCCAAAAATCAAGGGTTGTTATAGGTAAAGGCTCGCTATTTTGTGAGAAGTGCTCTTCGCCGGTTTTTGCTTTAGCTGTTATCTGTGGGAAGTCGATTGAACTAATAGGCACCGCTGAGTTGTTCTCCATAAGAATTAATACGAGTTGAAGGTTAACAATATTGCCGGATGGGCAGCTATTCAGAACAGTTCACCTTGGGTGACAGTGTCATCGGGTAGTAAAGAACCTTGAACAGTCTGGCTTCCGGTTCCCGGCGTTGGCTTGCCTTTTGCCTTCTGTCCTCTGCCCTCTGCTTTCTTCCCTTTGCCTTTCCCCTTCTTGTCATGTAGCCCTTGGGCGACTTCTTCGGCGTAGCGTTGGTGGTTGAGTTCTAGGAGGCGGTCGAGGACTTCGCGGCGGGCGGTTTCACTGATGGTGAAGCGGAGACCTTGTTTGGTTTCGTGGAAGCCGTAGGCGAGGTCGAGGTCGTGCCAACCGTAGGCGGCGGCGACGGCGTTGTCCATTTGGATGTGGAGGTCGCGGAGGGTTTGGATGTCGGAGTCGGTTTGGGTAGGGTCGTGGAAGCGGTTGTAGATTTTAGTGAGTCCTTCTTGGCGGGTGAGCATGATGGATTGGCGATGGGTGTAGTAAAGATCGCCAATGATTTCTAGGGTGATTGATTGTTTAGGGAATGGAAACGTCTCGAAGCAATCTGTGGGATTGTATCTATTTCGTGTTTCTAGAGACGAACCATAAAACTTTGCCCATGAGTCATGGATTGAATTTTGAAGCAAAGCGAACCATGTAAATGAGTCATTTGCAAAAATATTGAGCCCGTTAGAGAAGACTGTTTTGGGATTGCAGAAAGCAAAGCAGATATACTTTGCGTGAGCACAATTAACCAAAACTTTGTTCAGTTCGGATATAGCTTTGTATAGTCCTGGTCTGGGCTCATTGTATAACCACCATCTTTCTCGATTTGCCTTGCGTTTGACAGTTTGTCTATAAGGCAGTACTCGCTCTTTGACAACTGAGATCAGTTCTGGATGAAGACGTGCTTCCTCTTCCGTCATTCCGCTAAAATTTATTATCTTGCGAGATGCATTTAGCAATGGACTTTCTAAAAAGTCTTCACCATTGAGGAATGGATATATTAGAGATTGAGAGCCATTTCTTAGATTGTTAAGCATTCGAGCATCACTATCTAGTAGGATAAACCCTAAACCTCCTGTATCCACACCTTTGAAACTCATTCCCGACTGCTGAGAAAGCCGCTCAGCTTTCTCACGTCCGGTGCTCGAATCCAGAAAACTTGATATGGAAGGCACCGTGTGACCATCCAAAAAAATGTGGCCGCTAAAACTTCCTCTTCTAAATACTAGAGTTGAAATTTGAAGACTTGCTGAGCCGGGCCATTCACGGCTTGAGAACGCATTAATAATAATAGTGCCAGAGCTAATAATTGGTTCTAAGCAAGAAATCCTGTTGTCTGTTTCTTTGATGGAGTTAGTCGTGATAAATCCAGCACAGCTATTATCGCTAGTAATTGCTTGAGATCTGAGCAGGAAGTGGGCACAGAGATCTGCATTTCCATGGCTACTTGAGTGGACTGTAGATAACCATTTTCTATACTCGTCTCCAAAGTGAGAGCTTATACGGTTTCCCCATAGGAAAGGTGGATTTCCAACAATTGCAGAAAACCCCTTGGACAAATTGTTCTCCAAAAAAACTTCAGGAAACTCTAGTACCCAATGAAACGGTTTCCTAGTAGGTTGTTCTTGCGATATACCTATAGCTAACATCCGCTGCGCCTTGTCCCGAATCTGCCGCAGCTTATTCTCCCGTTCCCGCTCATCCGGTTCCTCCAGGGCATCCCTCACCAGCCCTGACAACACCCCCAAATCCTCACCTTCAGGTTCCCCGTCTTCCCCGCCTGGGCCAGCACCTCACCAATGAGATAATCCGCCGCAATCTTGATATGGCGCGTCAGTTCCTCCGCCTCTGCCTGAAGCGCCTCCTTCCGAGTCAAATCTTGAATATCGTTGACCGTAAAGCTCTCCAGCTCCTTTCGCTTAGCAATCGCCTGAGCCAACAGCGGTCGCCAAATCTCTGACACCGTGTGGAGCTGCACTGCCTCCTTGTCTGGGTTAAGGTGCAAAAACTCGATCTGCTCCCGGCTCGTAACCCCCAGCAGCGAATCCCCACAGCGCAGCGCATGGTTCAAAAACGTAAAAGGCCGATTCTTTTGCAGCGTAATCAGCCACAGCGACAGCTTCGCCATCTCCACCGCCATCGGGTTCTTATCCACCCCATAGAGACAGCGATCCGCCACAATTCGCCGCGCCACCGCGAGACGTTCGTCGGGGTCGGCAGGGAGGATGGCTTCGCCGGGTTGGGCGGTGGAGAGGGAGCCGTCGGGGAGGATGCGGAGTTTTTGGGTGGTGGCGGGGTCGTGGGTTAGTGGGGTGGTGGGTAAAGCTGGTTGAGGGTCATTACTCCCCATCCTACCCTCACCCCATCCCACCATCTCGGAATCCCACGCTTCCACTAACCGCTCCGACAGGTAGCGACACACCTGCACCAAAAAGGCCCCGCTGCCCATTGCCATGTCGCACACCTTCAGCTTCAGCAGCTCCGCCGCCGACTTTAGCCGCCAGTCTTCTTTCGGCTTGCCCTCGGCTACCCCCTTATAAACCAGCGGTTCCAACGTGTACTTGACGATTTCCTCCGTCAGGGTCTTGGGCGTGTAGTGAGTGCCCGTCTCCCGCCGATCCGACCCCTGGGTGACAAAGACACTCCCTTCCGGAATCACCATCGGGTGCTCAAAGCTATCCAACCGAATGAGCTTGGCCCAAGGCAACACCCGCTTTAATAAAGCCGAGTCATTATTACAGGCGATCAGAAATTGGTTGCGCTCCTGGGGGTCGAGGTCACCATTTCCGCCCTTTTTCCCTTTGGGGACAGGGCGCTCAACTTCAGTTTCTACCCCGTCAGGGCTGGAATGTGGATCCGGAATTAGCTTTCGCAGCCCCGACTCAGATCGCCCCGTTGCCTTATTGAGGAAGTCCACCAGAGCCTTTTCTCCCTTAGCGTGCAGATGCTCTAGCTGACTCAGGGCCACCTCTGGCTCTTTCCGCTTTCCGCCTGTCAGTCCCAGAATTGTCTCTGTCGCCCGTACTGCCGTGTGGTCGAGCAAGCCCTCGTAGACATGGCCGATCTGCTCAATATCTAGCGCCCGAAACGATAGCTTGCGCGGCTCTACCGTGCCTCCCACCTTGATTTGTAGGATCTGTAGTGCCTCCAGCAGGTGCAGCACCGTACGATTGTTGATCGGAATAGGCTTTGCTAGAGTTTCCTGCCAGTCAGTGCCAGCAGCCCTACCCTCTAGAAATGGGAAGCGATCGGGATCAAAGAGCTGCCCACCATAGGCCGGAAGCTGAAGCGCATCGTGGTGAATACCGCCAAATACCCCCCGGAACGTCGCCAGCAGCCGCACCCAGGCATCGTAGCGACGCTCTAGCAGCTCCTCTCCATGCTGGTCTGCCAGTTCCCGCAGCTGTGCCCGTAGCGTAGACACCGCATAAAACTGGTCATAGAGCGGATCTCCCAGCAGCAGCAATCCCCGCTCCTCCGCCGAGAACAAAAAAACCAACCGCATCATCACCGTCAGCGCCGCTTGGTAGAGCGCCGTTTCTGGCAAGCCATCCAGCAATGTGCGGCTACGGTCCTGATCGATGCGATCGATCGCCTGCACCAGCACCTCCACCGCCTTGCGCACCTGGAAGCCGAGCTGGTCAGTAACCTCCTGCTGAGCATCCTTGCTGCGAGACAGCAGATCCTCCAAGGTCTCCCCCGCATCCACCCCAAAGAAACGCCGCACCCCCAGCAGGCTTTGAAACGCCCGCAGCGTCAGCTTTTCCTCCAGCCATAGGTTGCCATACCAGGAAATAAACCCCGTAGACTCACCCTTGGGCGCATTCACCAACATCCACTGCTCCCCGTTGGTCAGCAGCCCCAGCCGCACATCCGTAGCATGGAGCAACTCCATCATTCCGGTCGCAGGAGAAGCCTTCCAGCGCGACCCTTTAAAGGCTTTCTCCAAGCCCTGCTCTGGCGGCACCACCTGCACCAGCAGACGCGGCTTGTTGCTATCAGGCTCTACCACTACCCAATCTGGCCGCAGAGTAATTTGCTGCTCTGGAATCGTCACCTTAAGACTGGCGGGGACACTTTGACCGCTCAGTAACACCTCATTGGGGAAAGCCAACACCTGGCCCAACACCCAGTTCACCCAAGCCCGGTGAATCGCCGAGTCAGTGCGGTAGTCTAGCCACTCCTCATAGGCCTGCCGCAACGTCCGAAACAGATCCGGATCGTGGGCCTCTAACCCCTGGGGAAAGGCCTCCAGCAGTACCTGTAGGCTGACAAACGGCCCAGAGGCTTCAACCAGAGATAACCATTCAGCGTGGTGACGAGCAGTGGACATGGGTTTCAGTAGTTAAATCAAGTCGTTCAAGTTCATCATCCAGTCACAATTCTGGCTGGAGCAGACCAGTAAAATCCTGCCAGTGCCAGTACTTCTGCGCCCTACAGGTTTTGATCCGCAGCTACCGCATAGCTGTATCCTTTCTTCTGCAACACGCACAGCATCTTCTGGGTTAAAGTGGCGGCTTCGATGTTCAGGGTGTGTTGGCCGTCTGAGGCAGGTAATTAAATAACCCTTTCCTACAGTTCTAATTCCCATTGGAGCTCCACAAGTGCACCGTCCAAATAGGTATGGATCATTAGGTAATGTCTTTCGATGGGGAAGTAGCCTCAAAAATCCATAGAGAAGGTCTACTGTCTTAGGTAAATCCAGTTTTAAGACACCAGCATTTTCTAGAGCTGGATTTAAGAAGATCCATAAGCTCTTCTCATCAATTCCGATGAGTCCGGTCACTGTAGATTGTCCATTATTCCAGACTTGAGTATTGTTGAGGTTTAGTTCAGCTTCGGCTCCCCGCATGCCTGAAATATAGAACCCAACCCCCTTGCTATTAATAACCTTTAGAATTCCCGGCGAGAAATGATTATCAAATTCACGGCATGGCCAGTACATAGCTATATTATTTGAGGCCTGATACAAGCTTTCCTCTAGTGCTGCTCTCGCTTCTAGTGCGTTCGCAAAGCAGGTAACTCCCGGCAATATAATTTTTTGATCCTCATTTAATAGAGACTGCCATGTTAATTTGTTTATGGTTGCGCTATTGTGCAAGTACTCTACAAACTTTCGAAAAGCTTGAAATTGAGCCTGTTGAAGCTTGTTGCGAATGTGATTAACATTCATTACGCCAATAAATTTACCTTGAGCTCGACTAATGGCTACATTGGCAAGCCGCATAGCTGTGCTTTTTTGTCCTCCTTGAAGGGGCAAGCCAATATTGGCTTGAGGGAGGCTATCAACGGCATCAAAAACAATTACGTTACGTTCAGAACCCTGGAAACGATGAACTGTTGAAGCTTTAACCTGGTCACTTATGCCCAGGTCGCGCAACATTCTATGGATCAATCGGGATTGAGCGTTATAGGGTGTGATAATGCCTATGCTAGTCAACTCATTAGTTTTGGCTGCTTGATAAGCTGTATTGACAGCGATTAGGGCTGAGAGAAAATTAAAACGGCTGTGCGACTCGGTTTCCTTAATACAGTGAGCCATCAGATCGGAAAGATCCTGAAGCACTAGTGCCTCTCCAGGGAAAGGAGGTTGGGCAACGGTTTCCCGGTTTTGGTTCTCAACAGCCTCGCCATTTTCGAGCCTTTGGCTGTAGCAAAGCCGGTTGGGAATGCTGGCAATACTCGGATGCATCCGGTACTGGGTCTGAAGCATGACCATACGTGGATCATTCTGGTTACGATTTACACAATCCATAACGCCCGATTGATCAAAAATGTCTCGACCGAGCCACTTCTTAGCAGCCGGAGTGTCTGCCTGGGTAATTGGCCCCAGTTGTCGAAAGTCGCCATAGATAGCAATACGTCGCTTAGCTAGGGTAGCTGCAAAAACACATTGTGGGATAGAAACCATACTGGCTTCATCAACAATTACTGTATCGAATTTTCCAACTTCGATTTCCTCTGAGATTAATGCCTTGGATAACGTGCAGCCAACGACCTCAGCCCGAACAATTAGTTGTTTCTCTTTTGCTAGTTGTTCTTCCCTTAGCGGCTTCAGAATTTTGTCAACCAGATCAATATCTTGAGTTATTTGCTGTTGATGATATGCAGTATTGTTCTTGTTGCGAAGCTGCTGGTACAAACTTCTCTTTCTTTTTTCCAGGGCTTCAATCCTTTCAATAAACTCAGGCTCAAGATATTTAAGGACTTTCTTAGCCCTAAGCATTGGATAGTCATCCAAAACGTTCGGGATCGGAACCCCATGACGTAAAATCAAGCCCTGCTTATAAAGGGGGGATTTTTCCAGAAATTTTGCAATACTAGCCATGGCCGTATCTACAGCCATGTTGCTATGGGATAGCACCAACACGGATTCCCCTGCATGCACTAATGCTGCAACAGTCATCCCTAGAGTTGTTGTCTTGCCTGTGCCCGGAGGTCCCCAGATAAAGCTGGCCTGATGACTTAATACCTTATCTACAGCAGCTTCCTGTGATAAGTTTCTTTGAATTATAATGTTAAATCTATTTTCTATTCGAGTTAGCAACTCATTGGCTTCACCTGTCTTGTCAAAACTTGGTTCTGCTCCTGTGATAATCAGCATCTCAGCTAGTCTCAAGTTGGCCTTAGATTGGGGCTGAAGCGCTGCTCTAAAACTTTCCTGTAAGGCTTCCAGCAGAAATATTGGAGAAGTGTTCAGTGTGGCAGCAGGAACTGTATCACCTATTTTTTTCTCAAGGGCTAGGGTAATATCAAATCCGTCAACAGAGACTAGAAGCCCTTTAGTACTAACCTTTCCTTCTCTTCCAGTCTGCTCTAGTTCAATGGGCGTTTCATCCTGAAAACGAACTTCGTTATCAGCAACAAAGGCGTATAAATACTTGCCGTTGCTACGCTTGCTAAGATAACGTCCCCCAGTTAAGTAGATTCTTTGCCCGCCCGATCCTCGAAGCTTTGCAATTTCATCATCTAGGGCAATTCGAAACTGCGCTAAGTATCCTTCGATGGCCATGGCTACTTAATCAACCTTTTTGGCACTAGAAAGGTTACAGCCAACGGAAATAAGCGAGCAGTAGGATTCGCGAACCGGGATCGAATTAAAGCTGTTTCCTGCTCAATCTCGTAGGGAATCTGGTCAAGCCTAGCCTGGAGGCTGTTGCGGTTGCGATCGAACTGCTCCCGCTCCACATCGCTAAAGATGCTTAACTGCTGTGGCTGCTCAGATGCAGTCAGCTCAGCAAGAATGCTTTGTTTTAGCTCGTTCATAATGGCAGTGATATCAGCCACTTCCTTTTCGCAGCGCTCCTGAAGCGATCGCTCTAGAGAGGCTGAACGCTCTGACTGGCGAGCCTCAAGACTTTGCATTAATGGCTCTTCGTAACTCTCCCATAGCTCTGCTAAGTGCTGCCTTACTCCGTCTGGAACTGGCTCAGGCAACGCTGAATCAAGAGCCTGACGCATCACCAGTAAGCTTTTGAAGCGGCTAAAGCGCCCCTCCCGTAGCAGCCCTCCTGCTGTGATTACCTCCTCGTGAAGTCGCTGTTGGTCACCACCCAAAATCACCAATCGTCCGTAGGCGACTACTGCTGGAGATTCCAAAGTCGAACTCGGGACCAAGCGAGCCGTTACTCGGTGAAGCGACCTATTAACGCTGCTAGACCACACCTCGGCTCGCAGCAAGCGCAGGCACATCTGAACTAGCCGGTGGTTGAGATGGATCAGCACCACATCATCTCGACCATGCGCGAGATCAGGGTCAAACACTAGGGGACGCACCTCTCCGGTATGAGGATGGGCCAAACCCACACCACAGGCCGACCAGCTTCCCCCCATTGGAGGCAAATGATAGAAACCAGGATGCCCTTTTACTGGCTGTAGAGGTGGCTGTCGAGCCACCTCCAGACCCACCCTAACCACAGTCTCGATATTCCCTGGAGTTAGACGTAGGTTCGTGCGGGTTTCCTGAAGCTGCTCCTTCAACCGTTCAATCTGATCACGCACTTTGCGCTCAAACTTCAGCAACCGCCGGATGGGCTCACTCTCTTGTTCAGCCTGGCGAGTGTCGAGAGTTGTTCGCCTGCCTAACATGGCCTCCTCTACCTGGGCCGCGATTACTGGTCCTACTTTGCCTAAGTCCTCGCGAATGGTATTTACCTTCAACGCTGCCCGCATCAAGAATTCCAGATCACCCTCTAAATCCCCTGGACGCGCTCCTAGAGCATCTTGAGTTGCATAGTTCTTGCCCACAAAGTGATAGATCATCACCTCGCTTGCCTTCTGGCCGTGGCGGTCGATCCGCCCATTGCGTTGTTCCATCCGATTCGGGTTCCAGGGAATCTCGTAGTGAATCAAGTTGGAGCAGTAGTTCTGCAAATCCAAACCTTCGGAAGCCGCATCGGTGGCCAGCAAAATCCGCACATTTGAGATATCGGGTCCAGCTTGGAATGCCGCCTTGACTCGTTCGCGATCTTCTGAATTCATGCCGCCGTAGAGAGTCATCAAGCGCTCATTTTGGGCCAGCCCTTTGGTAGCTAACAGCTCATAGAGCCATTTCTGAGTAGTGCGGTATTCCGTGAAAATAATCACCCGCTGATCAGTCCACTTTCCATCAGATCGAATATGAGCTTCAATCCAGTCAAGTAGAGCTTGAGCTTTGGCATCTGGTCGTCTGGACGCTTTTTCAGCCCACTGCTGCATGGAGGTAAGCAGCGCCTGCTCTTCGGTAGTCAGGCTGCGGAAAAGTTGGGAGCTGGAACTTACGGCATCGTGGGTTGATTCCTCGTAGGTCTCATCATCGGCAAAGTCTTCCTCAATTTGCTCAAGCTGACGGCGCAACACAGAAATTGAAGGTTTTGAGAGCTGTCGCTGAGAGCGCGACTTCCCCTCCTTCAGGGTCTTCTCATGCTGTTGTAGGGTTGTGAGAAAGGCGGCTGGTGAAGAGAAAAGGCGTTTTTTCAGCAGCTTCAACACAAATTCAGTGGCTACCAGCTCTACCTTGTCATCCTTAGCCCCGCTGCACCGGAGCTCGGTATAGTGCTTGAGCGCTTCATTTACCTGTCGCTCTTCGCTGGTGTAATCCACCGTTAAGGCATCAAGGCGGCGGACCGGAAATCGAGGAGTCCCATCCCAGCGCGGTGGCAACTCCTGCTTGAGCCGCCTAATCATGACCACCTGAAGTTGTTTCGGATCTGGAGCGATCCCTCGGGCAAAGCGCTGGGAGTCCAGCAGCTCTAGCAGAGCTGTAAAGCTCTCGGAATAGCCGTTGTGCGGAGTTGCCGTCAAAAACAACTTGTGCTCGAAGTGGGGAGCTAGCAAGCGAATAGCAGCTGTGCGTTGGGAGTCGATTGCATAGTTTCCGCCTCCAGAAGGCGCGACATTATGGGCTTCATCGACAATCAGTAGGTCAAACTTGCGAGGATAAACAGCTTCACCTTCTGCTGGCAGGACCTCCCGCATTAATCGCATGGGGCGATCGCGCTTGAGAAAATCAATAGAGGTAATCAGGCGCGGAAAGTGTGTCCAGGGATTTACATGGAGCCCTCGACTACGACGTAGCTGCCGCAGTAGCTCACTGTTGACGATACGGAAATCGAGACCAAATTTGTCCCGCATCTGATCGCACCACTGCACCTGTAGAGACGAGGGACAAACCACCAGAATCCGCCGCACCCGCTGCCTTAGAATCAGCTCTTGGGCTACCAGCCCAGTCTCGATAGTTTTTCCCAGGCCAACATCATCGGCAATCAGCAAATTGACCCGAGGCATCTGAATTGCTCTCACCACTGGATCAAGCTGATAGTCCTCGATATCAATGCCACTGCGAAACGGCGATTGAATATTACGCACATCAGCGCTGGAGGCAGCTCCCCAGCGAACGGCATCCAAAAAAGCATCCAGGCGATCAGGCGAATCAAACCCATCGGGACAGGGTAATGCTCTCGCCTCAAAAATCGATGCCCCTGGCTCCAACTCCCAAACGACCTGGAGTTCTTCTCCCAAAGCCTCATCTTCCACCGAAGACAAGCTGACCAGATGCTGAGTTGTTGCCCCCCCACTTAAAATCGGGCTAATCGGTAAGGTAGATACTCGAAGATCGGTCACCACAAAGCGCTGCCCCCTCACCTCCACCAGCTGCCCCTGCTCCGGGATGCCGCGAACTGCACTTGCTATGGTCATGTCTTCTTAAGCCTTTAGGTGATGGGGCTATATTTCAGTCTTCCCAGGATGTACAACCGTTTTCCGGCAGGACAGGAGTTTTACAGCATGTTTATAGTTCGTTATGCTTGAGTCTGTCTGTTTCTGCGTTAAGACTCTCGTAGGCCTATGTATAGAATCGAAGTTAAATTCAGTGGAGCAGCTACCCACTCTGTTGGTCTTCAAAGCCGCGCTTGAAGGCGAATCTTCAAGCGCTTCCTCAACAGCTTGGTGCTTGTCATCCATATTTGGCATGGATCTGGTTGTGGCAATGTCGATAGAGTAAGGCCAGATCGCCTGTTGTTGAATGTCAACTACCTCTGGCTCTTCGAGCCCACGAGATGCGCAACGAGATTCAAATTATTACAGCAGGTCTGGGTTTCAAGCTCCTGAGCCAATCCAGCACGGTTGAGTAGATTCCAAACAATTTGACCTGCCAATGAGGG
>NZ_JACJQO010000034.1 GCF_014696715.1 Pseudanabaena sp. FACHB-2040 | reverse complement strand
GCTTAGTTCGTAAGACCTTGTCGTTCTCCAAAAAGTTGAGTAACCACGTTGGTGCAATTTGGTATTTTGTGCATCATTACAATGCCTCTTTGCGTTCTTAACCATTACTATTCCTTACTACCGAGAAAAGAATAGATGAGCTTTAATATTGAATTTAAGTTCTGCCAAGGAGTCAATAAAGTTATGGGTAGGACTCCAGAGGTAATGATCGATTTGTTGGGGTGGAAGGGAAGCTATCTACTAAAGAGCAATGCCGACCTGCTCAAAATGTAGTTCCCCTCGGACGGTTAAGAACGGACGCATTCATACGGGTAAACAACGGTTTCTGTGCCGCAACTGCGGCTATCAGTTTGTCGAGCACCCCACCGATAAGCGAATCAACCAAGCCACTCAGGACCTCCTTGACCGTCTTCTGTTAGAGCGTATCTCAATGGCAAGTATTGCCCGAGCGACGCAGGTATCAGAGCAATGGCTCCAAGATTACGTTCACCTCAAAGCAGCCCAGACGCCAAAACAAGCTCAAGTACACCCAAAAAAAGGGGGCTCTAAGCGTGCAGTGTGATGAGCTGTGGCCTTTTGTTGATCGCAGGGGCCACAAGCAATGGGTTTGGCTAGCAATGGATGCTCAAACCAGAGAAATTATTGGAGCTTATGTAGGAGATCGCAGCCGGAGAAGTGCTCAAAGGTTGTGAGACTCTTTGCCCAAGGTTTATCGGCAGTGTGCTGTTATCTACACCGACAATTGGGAGGTATGTCAGGAGGTGTTGCCCCAGAAGCAACATGGAGTGGTGAGTAAGGACAGTGGCAAAACGAGCTATATAGCGCGATTCAACAACACCTTGAGGCAACAGGTTTCACGCTTTGTCAGGCGCAGCCTAGCGTTTTCAAAGTGCTTGCGCAACCACATCAGCTTGCTATGGAACTTCATCCATTACTACGACGCATCACTACCTATCTAGTACTACCGATATCTCTTCATCTAAATTTGTTAGTCTTAATATGAGTCTAGATGGCCTTAAGAATGGAGAGTAGCGCTGTATCTAGCTTTCAAGGGCCTTTGAAATGTTTCGAAATGTGCGTGTAATGAATAGGCTTCCCTATACGTTGAAGTCTTGATAAAACTTATAGAAAATTCTTCCAAAGTCATAAGATTTCAGTCCTATGGTTGATTATTAGTGCGAAAGAAGATCATAAGTTCATAACTGTGGATCACTGTATAAGTTTTTAAGATGAAAACTAGGAGTTTGATCTCATGGTCAAGCGATCGCTCCAAGCATCATCTCCTGGGATTCAACAAGCAAAGCGTGCCTTTGCTCGTAAGGGGTGGACTCAAGAAAATCTGGCGGGTGAGGTAGGCTTAAAGACGCGCCAATCGGTCTGGCGCTTTTTTACGGGACAACCTGTTGATCGTCAGGTTTTTCAGGAGCTTTGTTCGATTCTAGATTTGGATTGGCGAGAAATTGCGATCGATCCTCCCGCAGAATTTCCTGAGCCTGAAGAAATTACTAGTGCTCTGGCTGTAGACATTGACAATCTAGTACGACAGGTGCGATCGCAACGCCAGCACAAAATTCAAGACCAGTGCGGCACCTTGCAGTTATTGAACATTAGCCGCCCTGTCAAGATTGACGACCTCTACATCAATGTCAACATCTTAGAGGAAATTCCGAGCCAGCAGTGGTTAGAATTGGCTGACCTACAACGCTTTACGCCCAAAGAGTTCGATCGGGTTGGCTTAGGAGAAGTATCTCAGACTCAAATTGTGGGTGTGAAAGCCATCGAAATCTACTCGAAGCTGCGAGTGTTAGGGAAACCAGGGGCAGGTAAAACCACCTTCTTGCAACATTTAGCAATTCGGTGCAATCAGGGCAGCTTTGCTACTAATCGAGTTCCAATTTTTGTCAGCTTGAGGGATTTTGCCGATGAATCTAGAGCAGTCGGTGAGTTGAGCTTACTCAGCTATATTTTTGAGGACTTTCGCAGTTCAGGTGTTTCAGACCTATCTGTGCTTAAAACTCTGCTGCAAGAGGGCAGAGTGTTGTTGTTGCTGGATGGGTTAGATGAAGTGCTTGATCAAGATTGTAAGGGGGTTGTCAACGAAATTCGCCGATTTTCGGAAAAGTATCAGAAGAATCTGTTTGTCGTAACTTGCCGTACAGCGTCTAAAGCCCTTAGCCTTAGACGTTTCACAGATGTGGAGATGGCTCCATTCACTCAAGACCAAATTGTGGCGTTTGCTCAAAAGTGGTTTACAGCACTGACGAAGACCACGTTTCAAGCTGGGCAAGAACAAGCCGTTCAGTTCACCCAGCAGCTAGGCTTGCCTGAAAACATACCCTTCCGTAGACTAGTTGTGACGCCGCTGTTTCTCCACCTTGCCTGCTGGGTTTTTTATCATCAGGGCAAATTCCCTACCAAACGTTCAGAGTTTTATAAGCAATGTTTAGAGCTTTTGCTTAGTAAATGGGACGAAACGAAAGGCATTGAGCGAGACGAGATGTATCACGGCTTTTTATTGCCGCAAAAGCTCAAGCTCCTCAGTCAGATTGCTACAGTCACGTTTGAGCAAGGGAGTTACTTTTTTGAGCAACAAGCCGTTGAACAACACATTGGGGAGTACATCCGTAATTTACCCAACGTTGCGATCGAGCCAGAGGAACTGCAATTAGACAGTGAAGGAATACTCAAGGCGATCGAGCTGCAGCATGGATTGTTGGCAGAACGGGTGCAAGGAATCTTCTCTTTCTGTGATCAGGTATTTCAAGAATATTTTACGGCTCGAAAGATCGTTGCCAGTTATAATCTGCAAGCGTCCGATCGAGCGCTGGAGCAGCTTGTCAGCCATGTTACTGACCCCCGTTGGCGGGAAATCTTTTTGTTAACGGTGGCTATGCTGCGAAGTGCAGATTCTCTAATGCAGTTGATGAAGCAAGAGATTGATGCGATCGCGGCTCAAGATCCATACCTGCAAAAATTTCTCACCTGGGCAAGCCAAAAATCTCTTGCTGCGCCTCCCCAGCCGGCTGCCACCCGTGCCTTCTACCTTGCTCTAGCTCAGGCTCCTCATATCGCCCCGCATTTTGCCCTTGCCTGCACCCTTGATCAAGATATTTTTTTAGATGCAGCCCTCGATCATCTGGTAATGGAATGTACGACTAGCTTCAAACCTAATTCCGCTATTACCTGCATTGACGCACTCAATTCGATGCTGGCAATCACTCTCGATCCTGAATTACAGCAAGCATTACACCAGTTAAAAGATCAACTTCCCAATGCAAAACAAAGCAGAGAGACACTTGGAAACTGGTGGCAAACAAACTATCCCGCTTGGCTAGAGCAATTGAAGGCGGCGATCGTTAAGCATCGCCACATCCAGCATGACTGGCACTTCAGCCTAGAGCAGCAAAAAGTATTGCAAGGATATTATGACGCGAATCAATTGTTGCTCGATTGCCTCAATAGCAACTGTGGAGTGACCACCGCTGTGCGGCAGGAGATTAAAGCCGCTTTGTTACTACCTCAAAAAGAACTTGAAGAGCGGGAATGGAGCGGAGTGACACGGAACGATCGAACAGTTTCGGAAAATTGAGCAGAGCTCCATGTCTACTCAATTATTTCTGCTTGTAGGGGAGGCATCACTACTTTTTGAGCTAACCCCAGTACTTTCAGACTTTGAATTGCTCACCATGTCATATCCACTTGCCACGATTTCCAGCTAGCCTTTGCCACCTTTGGGTAAGCGTGATGGTTGTTATGCCATCCTTCTCCAAACATGAGCAGGGCTCCCCACCAGAGATTGCGCGACCCATCTTCAGTCTCAAAGGTGTGATTGCGAAGCAGGTGCGTGGCGGAGTTGCTCAGCCAAGGCGTGTGCCAGAGCAGCACCACTCGTACAAACACCCCATAGACGACAAATGACCAGCCCCGCAGCGCATACAGCAGAATCCCTAGCGGCAGTTGCAACACTAGGAAATAACGATCGAGCTAGGTGTAAAACGGGTTGCGTGCCGGGTCAGGCGCATATTTACGATAGGTTTCGGTCGCAAGGAATTCAGCGCGGGGTACATGATTCAAAAGATGTGACTCCACCAAAATCCACGTCGAGCCGAATGAGGGTCTTTACCGACATCTTCGGCAAACGCATGGTGCAACCGATGCCAAGCTACCCAAAAGATGGAACCTTCTTGAAGAGTGAATGCGCCTAGAAACGCGAAAGTGTATTCTAGTGCCTTGAGAACCTGGAAACTGCGATGCGTTAGCAAACCGTGATACCCCAAACAAATGCCAATGCTACCAAAGAGCTCATGAAGCGTGAGCATCACTCCCAAGGGTGACCAGGAGAAAAACCAGGGTGCAAGTAGCGCTAGAGCATGAACAGTGCCCAAAAAACGACATTCCTACAGCTCAGGTCGGGTAAGAGGGACATGGTGACATGTTCCCTCTTACCCGACTTCAATATAAGCGGTTGCTCGCCTGTCGGGGCAGAGTTTGATGATTGAACAGTCACAAATCTCCTTAGAAATTTCTTAAAAATGGTTTTGGCGTAAAAACTGTGTGCTTGCCATTTGAGGCGGATGGACAGTTCAGCAGGCAATTAGCAAGAGCAGCGTGAACAGCGATGATGTTGTGGCGAGACGAAGAATCAAGATGTAACACGATGACCGATGCCACTAGAAGTCCAGTCAACGGCTTTGATTTTGGATCAGGCTGCACGCAAATCTGCTTCATTGAGCAATACCATCGTTTCTGCTCCTACTCTGCCAAAAATAGGATCTACCCCCAATGGCATCTCGACAAGATATGCCCAAGTTCCAGCATTAGGTTTGTAGCTTCGCACAATTCCCTCTCCACCAACAAAACTAACCTGTTGCATCAGACGAAATAAGGGCCGCTTGGTCAAGGTTGCAGTCATCAGTCAGACTCTGTAATTCTTGTTTGACGCTTTCCACTAAAACAGAAAGCATCAAATACGTTTTGCCCCTTTTGGGGTAAAGAAGTCAAACACTACCTATAGCTTTTGAATGTTTTAGCAGGGCATGTATAAGTATACGAAAAGTAAAACATTCACTCAGACATAATCTCTAACATCGAAGCGTCATACTTAATTCTTGTTGAGATAAGGAACATCAATAAATCCATCCGAACTCATGGAAAATACTTTGTTCAATCGAAACTTTCCGGATAGCGATGGCAACATTGTGATGGCTCAGAAGCCAAATCTACCCATTCTGGTCTGGCTTGCAGCAACTCTACTCGCATTCCTGCTCACTAGTGGCAACATCCATAGAGGTCTAGACGCGCTGGCTTTTGGCTCCCTACTCACCTGAGCGTGGCAAGAACTGTTTCAGGGCGTTAACTATTTCCGGCGATCGCTCGGTTTAATTGTTCTGTTAGGTGCGATCGCCCCAACAATTCAATGGACATAATGCTCTACAAGACTCGTCACCATGACTCAAATTCTAGATAGTCTACCTGCTGATTGTGCTAACGGCATTCTCTGCTGCTACGTGAACGACACTCAGCAACTCAAAATTGCTCGAATCACAAATATTTCAAATTGGTACTTTGAACGTGTTGTTTTTCCAGGGGAAAAGCTGTTGTTTAAAGCACTACCAGAAGCTCAGCTTGAAGTTTACATGTTGAGGTTTTCTATGGTTGATCTAGTCGAGATCACGACTTGCGATCGCTTGGCTGTCGAAAGCTTCCGAGCTCAATTAGATTCCATGGTTCAGCACTACTAAAGATGACTTCGTTCGTGAATCTTTCATTTCAATCAATCACAACTTCTGGCAAATGCAGTTAATTCATTCTGATCAACAGTGTGTTCTTACTAGCAAGTCATCCAGCGAGCAGTGTCAACAAACCCTTGCTCTTGAAAAAGCTCAAGATGAAACTGTATTGTTGCGTGAACAAATCAATTCCCTGCAGCAGTATTTATCTGAGCAGCTACAGCAACAGCAAGTGATCGAGCAGGAACTAGATAAGACCAATCAAGAACTAGAACTGATGAATACAGAAATCCAGCTGATGGCTGAAGCAAAGTGGTTGTTTTTTGAAGAGATAAAGGAATTTATGAAAATGCTTCCAGGCGATGGAGAAGTTAGCAGAATGGCCTTATTAAAATTATTCAGAAAATTTTACAACGAAATCGATGTTTCTAAAGAATTAGAGCCTGTTAGGCTTACTTCAAGTGGTAAGAGATAGGCAGTTTAAAAGTATTTACGTCCATTTTAATAAACACTTTGCCAAGAAGCCATTCAATGATAGGTAGTGCCTCTAAGAAAAAGATTTCAGGGAAAACAAGAGACAGCATCTCATCCAAAATCAAAATCTACAGCTACTGTATTGCACCATGACATGCCCAATTCGTCTGCCAATGAAAATTGCATTCCTAACAAAGACGATCGTAGTCGAGTGGTTATTTTCATTGATGGATCGAATCTGTTTTATGCCGCTTTAGAACTAAATACTGAAATTGATTATGTCAAACTGCTCCAATATTTAGTGACTAAAAATTTCTTGGTTCACGTCTTTTTTTACACAGTCTGCGATCCGACAAACGAGAAGCAGTATCGGTTTCTCCAGTGGATGCGTTATAGTGGCTTCCGCGTCATTACTAAAGTGGTAACACAAGATGCGAATAGCGCCAAAAAAGCTAATCTAAATGTGGAAATTGCGGTGGATATGATGAGGTTAGCTCAGCATTGCGATACCGCTGTTTTAGTTAGCGGCAATGGAGATCTCGTTTATGTGGTAAGTGCGGTTGCGGCTCAAGGTGTTCGAGTTGAGGTTGTTAGTTTGCGGTCAATGACCAGTCGCTCTCTGATTGATGTTGCCAACTGTTACGTTGACCTTGCCAGCATTCAGCAAACCATTCAAAAGTCTGACGATCGTGCCAATCAGCCATTGGTAGTTTTCCAAGGTTAAGCCTACAGTGACTCTCACTGTTCCTCATCTGTAGTAAGCATCCGTTTTGTTGCAAAGCCGTTGAGAATCAGTCCCCGAATCAGCGCTACTTCTTGATCTAAATTCTTTGCATACTCTTGATATTTCGTGGCATCGTTGAGTAGGTTGTAACTTTCCATCCGCTCAGCCATTTGACGCGAAAATGTCACTCTCTCCTCCATTGTCCGAACAGCCGACCATAAAGCATTTTCCAAATTCTGAGTTTGCTCTGATAGGAATACATTTGCCGTAAAGGAGTGCCCTATATGACAGCGAAATCGCAGTGGCTCTGATGAGCCAATTTGCCATATGCTACCGTTGCATTCCGGGCAGGTGTAAGTGGTACGAACGCCAATCGCTTCGACATGCTCTAAAAACTCTTGGGTGTTCATTCCTTGTTCCGCGATCCTAGATTCGACTTCGATCTCTTCAGTCACTGGATATGCCTCCTCCTCGGCGGCGGGTTCTTTGGACAACTGCACTAGCAGGTCTGAAATTTCTGTGAGCGGCAAGCAGTAATCGACCTTGACAAACCGCAAGGCACTCTTTGCCATGCTGGGATATTCAGCTTCGTTTGGGTCTTGCACGATCGCAACTCCGCCTCGTTTCTTAATTGCCTGTAACCCTACTGTGCCATCATCCAGATAGCCAGTCAGCACTACACCTACTACTCTGGGACCATAAGCACGGGCAGCTGAACGAAATAGCGTGTCGATCGCCGGGCGAAATCGATTTTCTTGAGGTCCGCGCACCACGCGCATCACGCCTTGATTAACTAACAGATGATGATCGGGCGGTGCGACGTAGATTCGCGCTGATTGAATTAGCTCTCCATCTGACGGGTGAACTACAGGAAGAGCGCTCACATCTGTCAGAATTTGAGGCAAGATACTAGGTTTATCGGCAGCGAGGTGCTGAACAATAAAGAGGGTAGCATCCAGATTAGGGGAGAGAGCACCTAAGACCATACCTAGTGCTTTAAGTCCACCAGCTGAAGTGCCAATAACGATGATGTCGTGTCTAGCCATAAATTTCTAATTTGCTCAACTTAAAAAGTTTAGTAATGGAAGTTTAAGCGTGAAGTGAAGCTGTCCTGCTGTGCTTTCAACAGTAATCGTACCGCCCAGACGTTCGATTAGCTTCTGCACGAGGATCAGTTCTAATCCGGTTCCGCCTTGTTTCATGGATTAGCATTCGGAATGCAGTAGAACTTATCAAAAATATGAGTGAGGTCATTGGCGCAAATTTCCCCACTTGTGTTGCTGATCTGAATTTGCATCAAACTCGACTTAGCTTGGATAATGACGGTGATTTGTCCGTTCGGTGGTGTGTATTTGCAAGCATTGTTGAACAACTCTGTCAAAATTCGCTCTAAGGTTGCCGGCTCGGATATTAAAACAGGCAGACTTGAGGGGAGGTCTATCTGGAAGGTTTGCTAGTGATCGCGCACCCGCTCCTGGAAAGGGGCAACCACTTGTGCGAGCAGTTATGTAGCCAATGGGTTCCATGTTTAAGGCATGCTCACCTGCTTCAAGTCGTTAGAGATAGCAAATCGTTGATCAAGCTGACTTCTCGATTGCACTCTGTCTTCAAAAGAGAGTGTCAAGATGTTTGTGTAAGCGAGATTTGATTACTGTGGAAAGCGTGGGAAATTCGATGGCGAATCGCATCAATGCAGCCTTTTAGTCTCGGATGGCATGATCTACTTTTTGGCAATGTTATTGAGTGCGAGGTAGATTCCTAAGAAACACGGACTAATTTGCCATAAAAAGGGATCACTGTCCTGCACTTTATCAGTAATTCGTTTTAGACCTGCCTCAAAATTAAGTGCCTGCTGTAACTCAGCCGCACGCTCTTGCACTTGGCGTCCTAGCTCTGAGTTGAGGTTTTCTAAAAGCCGTTCGACTTGCTTACGCTCAGTGCTTCTGATTAAAGCGTTTGCTGCGATTCAGGTAGGTCATTTGCCCGTTATTGCAGTAACCATGCTCTTTGATACACCGCATTTAGTTGTGGAGATACCATACCTGTTAACCCTAGCCGACTTAAATGGCGGTTGTTGCCTAAATTCTATGCAACACGAGCGTACGATATGCTTAGTCCATCTATTGATCTTGACCCTGCACTTCCTCCTCACTCACTCGTCCACTCAGGTTTGCCACCATCCAAATCAATTGAGTCGGGTTAATCGGTTTAGCCACGTGCATCTGAAACCCAGCCTCGATCGCCTGTTGCCGTTCTCGATCGCTGACATAGGCTGTAATGGCTGCTGCCGAAATCTGTCCTCCGGCGACCGCATCTAATGCTCTCACCTGTCGAATCAGCGCAAACCCATCTTCATCAGGTATGCCGAGATCAGCTAGGAGCACGTCATATCGACTAGGCTCACCAGTCAAAGCCTCGATCGCCTCTTTAACTGAGGTAACCGTCACAACGTCTGCTCCGACCGCCTCTAGAATGTACTTCATCAAATCGAGGCTATCCACCTCGTCATCAACCACCAGAATGCGTAAGTCCGTCAGTGAGGGAACCTCCTGTTTTACGGGTTCTGAAAGCTCTTCTGCTGTAAGTTCTAAGTAACCTGACGGTGTAAACTCTGGAGGCAGTGAGCGGAGGGGAAGTCTCACAGTAATGGTGGTTCCCTGCCCTTCTCCACGGCTTTCGGCTCGCACTATGCCGCCATGCAGTTCCACAATATGTCGGACAATCGCCAACCCTAACCCTAACCCCTGCCTAGTTTTCGTGGTGCTAGAGTCTCCTTGACGGAAGCGATCGAACACGTAAGGCAAGAGCTCTGCTGAAATGCCTTGTCCCGTGTCGCTGACTCGAATTTCAGCATAGGTCTGCACGGGGGCTACTGTGATTTCTATCTGTCCACCGTCTGGTGTGAACTTGATGGCGTTAGACAGTAAGTTCCACATCACTTGCTGCAAGCGATCGCTGTCGCCCACAACTATTGCAGCATTTAGCTGTAAAACGAGTTGAATTGTTTTAGCCTCAGCCGCGAGTTGAACCGATTCGATCGCGTGCCTCACAATGGATACTAGGTCCAGCAGCCTTGTGTTGAGGTGTAGCTTGCCACTGGTGATGCGCGAAAGATCCAACAGGTCTTCAATGAGTTGAGATTGTACCTTGGCACTCCGCTCGATTACGTTTAACGCACGATCGACAGTTGCCTCATCTAGCTGCTGATTACGGAGTAGTTGCGACCACCCCAACATAGTACTTAGCGGGTTACGGAGTTCGTGAGAGAGATTCGACAAAAATTCATCTTTGGCACGGTTAGCAGATTCCGCTTCTTGGCGAGCAGCCTGTTCCTGACTCAGAAGGTGAGATCGCTCGGTTTCAAACTGCTTACGCTCTGTGATGTCTTCGATTGCTAACAGAATTCGTTGAGTCTCTTCAACGTGAGTAATCCTCCAGGCATTCAGCAGCATCACTTTGTGCCCAATCTGCTCAAATTCATGCTCCACCTCAAAGTTCTGCAGGCTTAAATTGTTGGTGAGAATCTCCTCTAGGCGAGATCGCAATCCGGGGATGTTCCACTGACCGTTGCCCAAATCAAACAGCAGCGTTTGCGCGGTTTCGGGGGAAGCTACCTGAAACGTGTCATAGAAGGTTCGGTTGGCGGTGTTCACTCGAAAATCAGACTCCAGCACAACCAGCGGCACTTGTACCGTTTCGACGATCGCTTCGGCATAGTTCCGGGCTTCTTCTAGGGTGGCAGTACTGCGCTTGAGGGCATCAATATCCAGCAGCACCAAGACCACACCATCAATCTGGTTTTCGGTGGTGCGATAGGGGCGAATCCGTAACGTGTACCAATGCCCACCCTGAGTTTGCACCTCTAGCTCTTTCACGCCCAGGGTTTCCAGCACCTCCAACAGCAATGACTCTAAGTCTGGAATGTTGAGATTAGCTCTGATGTCACTCAAGGGTCGTCCGGCATCGCTAGGAATAAAGTTGAACAAACGCTGTGCCGTCGGCGTGAAGCGGCGAATGCGTAAGTCGTTGGTCAACATCAAAATCGGGATATTAATGCTGGCAAGCAGATTAGTCAGATCATTATTGACCTGATGCAATTCCCCGTTGCGGCTGCGGAGTTCTTCATTGGTGGTGTTGAGTTCTTCGTTGGTCGCCTGTATTTCTTCTTTGGCAGTTTCTAGTTCCTCATTGGTGCTTTGCAGTTCCTCATTGCTTGACAAAATTTCTTCATTGGCAACTTTGAGGTCTTGATTGGTATGCTCCTGCTCCTTGATAATCGCCTGCAAATATTCCTGCGTTGCAGCTCGCTCCTGGTTGGCGGCGGCAAGTTCTTCCCTGAGTCGTGCGTTTTCCCGTTCCAAATCTCCCTGAGGAAGATCTGAATGAATGGGACTAGGACCGCTAGTGGGGGCTACATCTTCAAACAGCACTAAAAAGCGGCGTTCTTCAGTCGTTGGAACTTTAAAGGGAATTACCTGAAGGTTAATGACTCTCACAGGTTCACCTAGTGTCTCGGAACGAGAATCGCCCTCTTCCAGACGCAGTCCATTCTTGGTGACGGGTATCTCTCGCCGTTGGGCTTGATAAATGGCGGCACGTACCTCGACTAGTAAGCCATTCCTTAATAAGTTGAATAGGTTGAGGTTCGCGACTCCAGAAACCAGTCTCAGGTAGCGATCGACGTTTCCCCGAAATTGCAGCACCTGCATTTTATCGTCGAGCACCACTCCCACGGGAGCGTAATGGTTGGCAATCAGGTGATCGACCTTTTTTTCTAAGTCAAATTCTTCGCTTGGAGCAGGCATAGGCTGACGATCGCTCACCTTCGTCAGCGGATAGCTGCTCGGGATAAATGAAAATGTTGGACGAGTTGCAGTAAGTTTTTTGGCATAAATTCTGTACTTTTTCTCGACTAACGTAAACAGATCTGAAGCTTGACCAGTGCTCTCGGAAGTGCCCAACAGTAGAAAGCCCGTCGAGTTGAGGCTGTAATGGAAGATCGGCATAATTCGCTTTTGCAGCGCATCTCCCAAATAGATCAGCACATTGCGGCAACTAATCAGATCAAGACTTGAAAACGGGGGATCGCTGCCTAAGTTTTGACGAGCAAACACACAGAGTTCGCGCACCGCTTTACTAATTCGAAATCGGTCGCCCTCAATGGCATGAAAAAACCGACGACGGCGTGTGATTGACATCTCCACCATCTGATTCTCGGCATAAATGCCTGCTCTGGCTTTGTCGATCGCCACTTCGCTGATATCGGTCGCAAAAATCTGAATTGGAAATTGGATACCTTGATCTTCCAAAAATTCCAGCAGGCAGATGGCGATCGAATACACTTCTTCGCCGGTCGAACAGCCTGCTACCCAGATCCGAATGGGCACGTCAGCAGACTTGTTTTGGGTAATTGTGGGAAAGATTCGCTCCTTCAACAGGTCGAATGCATCTGGGTCGCGGAAAAAGCTGGTGACATGGATCAAAATTTCTTCATAGAGCGCTTTGATTTCCGCTGAGTGCGCTTGCAGATAAGCAGCATAGTCTGCTAAATTCTCCAGCTTATACAGCAGCATTCGTCGCTGAATTCGCCGATCAATCGTGTTGGGCTTATAGCGGCTAAAGTCAACCCCTGTATTCAAGCGCAACAAGGCAAAAATCGTCGCCAAAGCATCGGTGGGTTGAGACGATTCTTCTGTCAAGATTGGTGACCGTGGATAAGCCAGCATGGGATTGCGGCTCAGGTTTTCCAGTTCTTCAGCAATTTTCGCCGGCGGCAACACAAAATCAACATTCCCAGTGGCAACCGCCGTGTTCGGCATACTGTCGAATTGGGCCGTGTCTTCACACTGAGCAAACGTTATGCCTCCAACGGCCTTAATGGCCTTCAGTCCTAACGAACCATCGCCATCCGATCCCGATAAAACGATAGCGATCGCTTTGTGCCCGCGATCGACTGCCAACGAAGCAAAAAAGGCATCCCCTGGCATATATTTGCCCAATACCTTCTCACGGGGCGACAGTTGCAGTCGTCCTTCAGATAGAATCATTTTGGTATTGGGCGGAATCACATACACCTGGTTCGGCTCTACGCTCATGCCGCTCTGCACCTTGCGCACGGGCAGAGGAGTTACTCTGGTCAGAATCTCGGCCAACAAACTCTCGTGATCCGGCGATAGATGCTGAATCAGGACAAATGCCATCCCGGTATCGGTCGGTAGATGGCTGAGTAACTGGGTAAAGGCTTCCAACCCTCCTGCAGAAGCAGCGACCCCAACAATCGGAAAAGGTGCCTCAACGAGGTCCCCAGTTAGTTCAAGCATCTCTTGTTGGGCGGAGGGATCAGAAGCCATGGGCTAAAGTCGAGCACCGTGATGAAACACCTATCTTCTTACTTGTAATACCGTTTACACAATCACGATGTGCTTGATTAAATCCTGGGTAGTAACTGTAACACACCCCTCTCTAGGGTGAATCAATTGTCTAAACTGTAGAGTCACTAGTTGCCCCTGCACCCGTTGCAGCAGATTGGCAATCGCCCCCTTCTGATATCTCTAGTCCATAGAGTTCACCCATCAGTTGGCTCACGCGCTCATAGCTCACCCCATGGCTATAGCGCAGATACGTCACCATGCTGGCAATAGAGTTGCCAAGGGGGAACCAGGCTCTAGCTCAGCTGGCACTGGGGCTTCGTAGGTCTGCTGACAACAGGGGCAAGTGCCGCCGTAGCGTTCCACTCGCGTTACCTGCACTTTCACAGGCGGCAGTTCAATACGCTCATAAATCCTTTTGAGCTGCTGCTCTGCGGCGTCTACCTCGGCTCCACAGTGGGGGCAGCTTTTGGTTTGCACTACCACCCCTGGTCTGGCTGTTGACTCAGTTCCCGGCCACCCCCTTGCGGCCCACACTGGCTGCCGCAACTCGGTCTTACAAGCTGTAATCGCTTGATTTGGCTTAAACCCCTTTGTCGGTGGCAAGCTCGAGTTGCGTGGCGTCTTATTGACCCGCTTCTTCTCCACTTCCGACCGCAGGGCTTGCAGCTCTTGCCACAACCTCGGATGAGGGCGTCTTTTTCCTCTGAACTGAGGCCTTCTAAAGGCAACAGGTCTGTCAAAGCAAATGTTTAAGGGCTGAGTTCGGTAGTCTTACCCTGTCCTGGCAGTAGACAAGGTGGGAATATTCAAATCAAGCGAGGAGCATCCACCACCTTAATTGCTTTGTAAACCCTCACCAGACAACATCCGATGCTTTTCTACTTCTCCTTCTCTGCCCTGGCTATTGCGATCGCACTTCAGAGCGCAATCCAGCATAATGAACTGCCCAACGATGCGAGCACCTGGTTTTTCATTTTGCTGGTAGGTGTACTCTCTCCTGTCACCCTGCCCTGCATGCTACGCAAGAAAGCCCTTGATCTATATCATCGTCACGTCCAAACCCAAGCTGCCTAGAGGTATTGCCCTGCTCCTGGGTATGCTAAGCCTACTAAATGCACCCTGATGTTGTGTTGCCCCACCGGTTCTGCCGGTGAGGCTTTACTTCTTTAAATGCTGCTCAGCAGGCTATCCAGGAGCGGCGGCTGAGAAACCGCAATCTACTGGGTAAAGTAGACTTTACCCAGAAAGGACAGCAGCGCCTTATTCTTCAGTTCGGCTGGTAACCGTAACACGAGATCGCCCTTCCTGCTTAGACTCTCTAAGCAAGTTCAAAGATAAAAGCGCCCTCGCCTGCTAGCAGTTGCTAGCGGGCGAGTTCTCGTGAGGAGGCTCGCTGAGCTAACACCTTGGAGCCTAGTTGTCGTCTGACACTAGCCGTTACGTTTGCTCCCTCCTAAATTAACTTTCGTAGGGTCGAAGGTGCAGGTCGCCCTGCCGGTAATGCTGCATTAGTGCCTAATCTGATTGGGCTTCAACCGCTGAGGGCGCGATTGTCGCTGATTCAATCGGCAAAAGAAACGGTAGCTGTGGCGAACCAGATCCAGGAGCCAGTAAGGTAAGCGTAGCCGGAGTGGAGAAAGTATTGGGAGATAAAACCAGTAATAAGCCCGTTTCAGGTCATTCCACTTCGAGCAGGTTTCCTTATGCAGAAAATCTGAGACATCCACTACCAAGCCACGACCTTCAGCCATCATTACGTTTTTCCCATGTACATCATGGGGATACAGTCCTCGCTCCCGGGCATATTCTAAGGCTTGGTCAATGTCTTGAATGATCCACCTGGGAATTCGCAGCCCCCGCTGCATACAGTCATAGAGCGTTACTCCATAAAGCCGCTTGAGTACGAGGAAATTCTCTCCTGCATGCAGACATTCAGAAAAAGCAGGATGGGAACCAAGACGGCGATAAACCTCAACCTCTTCTTCAAAGCCGGAGCGGTTGGGAGCATAAATTTTCACAACTAAATCCGGATAGTCTGGATGGCAAAGTACAGCCGCATAGTTCCCAGTACCCAGCAATTGCCAAGGAACAGGTACTGTGTGGACAACGACAGGATTGTGAGCATCGATGCTATCGATTTGAAGCTTGGGAAGCAGCTCTTTATAAATACTTTCAATTAATAGGTTCATGTGTAATCTATCCACACATGGCTGGAGTGAGCATTAGAATAACTCATCTGCTAACGAGAGTGAAGAAAAACTGGGAAAATCCTCAGAGGTATTTGATCTATGAGTCGAGCTTATACCTAAAAAGGTGAGATCCGCCACGCCGGGCTAGACTTGGACTAAGCTGTTTAGCTAGCTAAACTCAGGAAATTCTGTGCTAAAAATCTAGAGTCACAACCCTGATTCTGTCGTTGACTAGTTGCGTACTAGACAGCTTAACCAATTAAAAACGAACACTGGCTAGACTCAGTAGATCGAAAAGATTCGTAGAAAGGCTTGCCTGCTGAACGTTTCAAATGAGAGGCTATTATGGAAACCTTTCCACATAAGCTTTATGGGAGCTAGTGTGAAGCTTCTACTGCTGCCACGTATGGTAGTGGGGCATAATCGCATTGGAAAACCCTGATTAATTCGTGAGTTTGTGATCTACTGAGACTTGTTACCCGATCGGGCTAGGTCTGAATTATCAATAGTTCTTTCTCTGCTAAAGCGCCTCAAGTCATAGGCGGTACAATAGCTAAACCATATACCCAACCCCCATTTAGCTAGAGGTTGAGTATATGGTGAAATTTAAGAGCAATGTTTAGGAACAGCTATGCTACCTGTCGGCGCTTGAAGAACTTGCTGCCAATTAAAACTGTGCCTACTCCAATCAAGGCACCGACGGAAGCAGGCTCAGGAACTTTTTCATACTCAATGGTTTCTCCAGGAAGTGCCGCGAAAAATTCTGGCGGTTTGCGTACTTTCGTAGCCTGCTCAAATGCGTAAGCAAAGCTAAGCAGTTCTGGTTCGCTATAAGGAAGCCCTAAAAATGAAAGTGTAAAAGGCAACCCATCTGAGATGAAGCCTGCCGGGACCTGAATATCTGGGAAGCCAGATAGGTTAGCTAAGTCAGTAGCACCCCTACCTCCAGGTTCACAAACGTAGCTAGGATCCACAACACCTGGTAGAGGAGAGGCTGGGCAGCGGGAAGTTGGATAGATCAGAGCGTCAATATTATTGGCCACAAGAATGTTCTCAACTGCTGGAGTGATGACATTCTCCTGAGTATCTTTGGCTGCTGCGTACTCGGGATTACCAATGGGACCTCTCGCCTCTGCTTCCAGCAGTCGCTCAAAGACTCTTGTATTGACCGGGAACTCGGAACCAACAACTTCAGGCGACTCACTGATGGCAATGACCTCCGCTAACGTTTTTGGGTACTCCGGGCCGAGTGTTTTCAGATAGTCAGCCAGTTGGTACTTAAACTCAGTATCAGAGATTGTGCTGTACGTGCTGCCCCTCAAAGCAAAGACTTCTTCAGGAAAGAGCAGGGAGTCAACGATAGTAGCCCCGAGCGATTCTAGAGTTGTGATAGCTTCTTCAAAGGCCGTAGCTATTTCGGGGTTCCCTCCCACAAAATCTCTGCCAACACCAATTCTGACCCCTTTAAGCGCATCCCGGGTTAGAAACGCAGTGTAATCGGTAGGAAACTTACCTTCGCTTTCAGCGGTTGCTGGATCATTGGGGTCAACGCCTGTGATGTAGCTGAGGGCAATCGCTAAATCAGTTACAGTCCGGGCAAAAGGGCCGCCTGTATCTAGTGAGAGGCTGAAAGGAATAATGCCGTCGCGACTCGTCAGCCCAAGCGTTGGTTTTAACCCGACCAAGCCATTAGCGGACGAAGGGCCTCGAATAGAACCGCCTGTGTCAGTGCCAAAACCAATGACTCCAAAGTTAGCTGAAATTGCAGCTGCTGGCCCACCACTCGATCCAGCAGGACCTCGATTGAAGTTGTAAGGATTGAGCGTTTGTCCCCCTACTGAGCTATACCCACCCCCTGGGGAACCTCCGTGAGCCCATTCGTCCATATTGGCTTTAGCAAGAATGATGGCACCTGCATCTCGCAGCTTCTGCACAATAAAGGCATCATCGGGAGGAATAGAGCCTTCTAATGCCACCGAGCCGCCAGTGGTCGGCATGTCAAATGTGTCGAAGTTGTCCTTAAAAATGATGGGAATCCCATGCAGAGAACTTCTTGGTCCGGAGGTTTGACGTTCAATATCTAGAGCTTTCGCAATCGATAATGCATCTGGATTAATCGTAATTAAGGAGTTAAGAGTATCGTCGTATTCATCTATTCGGTTGAGGTAAAGTTGAGTCAGTCCCTCTGCTGTTAAAGCACCTGAACCAAAGGCATCATTAATGCTGTCGATTGTTGCTTCCTCGAGCCGAAATGTTGCACCTAGCGCGATATCAGCAACAAGGAAAGTCGGTGATACAGCAGCGACAGCAGCAGTCGCATGAAGAAAAAAAGTTTTCATGAGGGCTCCTAGTAGATAAGAAATTCTGTCTCAAGCTGCTGCTGCAAAAGGATAACAGCAAGGAAAACTGGCAAGTATTGACAGAATCAAGCCTAAACTAGATTAACAGCAGGTTTATAACTGTCAACTGGATAACAGGTAGTCCTACAACGTCAGGGAAAGCTCATAAATCTGGCTCTTCTCTTCATAAGTCTTCTGAAATCCTTACCTGACCACGGCTTTCAACAGAGCACCTCCTGATAGTGCCTTTGCTGGTGCCTGCGGTTGATCTGCTCGATGAGATCGCACGCCAACTCATACGAGTCGCTCTTCCCTGAGTTGCCGTCGCCCCACCCGCAATCCGCCCCACTCAGAGCTCACCAATCACCGACCAAACAAGTCCTGCTCCAGGCGGCAGACGCAGTAGCGTATTCCTCTCTGTCACCGGTGCGTCTGCCACAGCTCTATCTGATAGTTCGGCAAAACCTTAGTAGATATGGCCTAAAGCTCCAGGTCATAAATCTGAGCAATCTCCTCCGCCTGAATCCTAGATAGGCCAGCGTCCCAAAACGCTGGATAAGCACCCTGGCAGCAATTACGATCGGGCGATGCTAACCCGATACTAGACGAAGGCTAAGCCCTATTTGGGGTGATTAAAGTAAAGCTGTCATGAGATGAATAAGCCAACTCCAGCAGCGAAAACCCCCTATTTTTGTGCTTTTTTCGTAAGTTTGACTTATATAGCGGTAGCTCGGGTGATTAGGACAAGTATTTGTTTGAAACCCCTTGCTTAGCAAGGAGTTTCAAAAATTCCCGCATCTACCGCGGTCACGGTGAGAGGGTTTGCTTAGAAGCGAACAGCGGCGACCTCGATTTCGACTAGCCAACCGGGGTTCACGAGCCCGGCGACCTGCATGGTGGAGCGGGCTGGAAGGTTGGGTTGCTCCTCGGTGCCAAAGTATTGGGTATAACCTTCCATAAATCCGGCAAAATCCATCATTCCATCCATACCGGGGTCACCCACTAGAAATACCTGCATCTTTACCACGTTGCTCATATCCAGGTCGATGCTGGTCAAGATGGTTTGAATGCGTTCGAGGACATTGATGGTTTGGGTTTTGGTATCTCCAAAGGCTTCGAAGCTGTTTGGGTCTGCATCGGGATTTACAACCGGCGGAACCTGACCGCTCACGTAAACGAGGTTGGCATCGGAAGGCAACTCAACTGCCAGAGCAATGGGAAAGGTGGAGTTGGGGATGGGATAGCGAATGACTTCTTGGGCGGCAACGCGATGGGGTAGGGCCATGACCAGGGCGATCGCCAGTGCAACGAGCAGAAAGGGCGCGATCGCCCGAGTTTTCCAGGTGTGCTTCCAACGGTTCAACATAGAATTTAATCCTCACACAAGTTTTCCAGGTGAATTGCTGTTGCAATGTATTGACTAGGCCTGTAGCGCTTGCAATTGGGCAGAAACGCTGCGAACGGCCTGGTGTGCCGAGAGTACGGCTCCTTCTTGCCAGCCAGTGAGATAGCTCAAATGCTCGCCTGCAAAGTAGATGGGGCCATCAGCTTCGTTTAAGACGGGGTATGCGGTGGTGCGAGAGTCTTCTTCCCACTCAATCCAGCCACCCTGGCTGTAGGGCACTTTGTCCCAGGCAATGCTCAGCCCTGTAGATAGAGGAACTTCCTCGCGCATGTTGGGATGGATGGTTTCCACATCTGCGATCGCCTCCTCCAACCGCTGAGCAGGCGACATCGCACCCAGGCGTTCCCCAATGCTGTTGGTCCAAATGTAGGCTGCAACCAGAATGCCGCCCTGCTGCTGGAGTCCTGCCGATGGATACCAGATTTGGGTAATGTCGCGCTCGGTCCACGAAATGCCGCCGTAGATGTAGTCATCTTCTTCCCAAAAGCGGCGATCGGCCTGGAAGGCAATCTTCATCGCTTTTACGTAGGACTCGGCTCCCACGGCGATCGCCTGTTGTACCGCAGGCGAAAAGTCTGCATCAACATCCGCCAGTACCGACAGCGGCAGTGTGCAAATAACAAAGTCGGCATCGAGGGCTTGGGTTTCACCACTGGAGGTAGTGTACAAAATGCGGGCACCCGCTTCGGTTTTGCGAATTTGGGTCACTTTGGCGTTGTAGGTGATGAGTTGGCCCACCTGGCGCTCAAAGGCTTTGGAGATTTGATCCATACCGCCGACTGGCTCCAGCATGGTGGCTGCCTGGTTGAACCCTTCGGCAAAGTGCATTTTGAACTGCCAAAAGTCTGACTTGAGCAGTTCTGAGAGGTCAATAGGGGAATGGCGATCGCCCGCTACACTACCGGCTCCGGGGGGTGTAGAGTAGCCCGCCCGCGAGGAGCCCGTATAGAAATAATCGGCATCCAGGTTGCCATAGCCGCGCACAAAGGCCAGAATGCGTTCTCGATCTTCAGCCGAAATTTCCTCATCCAGCGCATTGCGGTTAATTGCTTTGGCCAGCAGTTCCGACATATAGCCCCGGCTGTCGTTGATGATGCGCCGATTGAGCACCCGCTGGCCTCCAAAGGCTTTGTCGTCTTGAAAGTAAGCGGCGCGGTTGTCGTTGACGATGACCTGCATGGGTACGCCAAGCTCCTGGCAATAGCTCAGCAAACCCTGATGATGGTAGGGGATTCGAGCCGGACCAGGGTTGAAGTACATATGCTCAGCGCGGCCAAACTGACAGATCTGCTGGCTGTCGGTTTCGTCAATGCGATCGCCCGCGCGAATGGTCCAACAGCGGCCACCCGCGCGATCTCGCGCCTCCAGGATAGTGCAGTCATACCCGGCTTTGCGCAACTCATAGGCTGCGGTCATGCCCGCTAGTCCGGCTCCTATAATGGCGACTTTCACTCCAGCACCCGAGTCAGCGGCTAACTTGGGCCGCTCCATGCCAGTTGCTTCCTGATGCAGTAAACCCATGGCATTCATGGTGGCGAACACGGCGGCAGTGCCTCCGGCTCGACCCACCAGTCTTAATAAACTTCGTCGATTCATAAATGATGCAGTCTTTGACAAACATGGGCTAGAAATTAAAGCCTTTCATCAGTTGAGACTGTATCGAGCGCTGCGATCCCAATGAACAAAGTCCTCTGTCAGTCTGGCCCAAAGTCCTGTGTTCCGACGGCAATGGCCGAGCATCTATGCGGCCTTACACAATAGCCGCTTGCCGCAACACCCATTTGCTGCATCTAGTGTTGAATGTCGACTGCCTTTTTAGGCCGACGATTACTTGCTGTCAAGTTCCGGATTGATCCCCCCAAATGAGAATGCCCAGCAGTGGACGATGCGGATTTTCGCTCTCTTAAAGGCTATAGGGTAACCTCTGCAGACTCATTAGGTTATATCACTTTTCATTTAACAACTTAGTGAGATGGAACCCCCATCATTTTTGCCCAGACTCAAAAAACTGACCTCAACTCTCTGTGTAGTAAGCGTTTGAGCCCCTTTCAAAGCTCATTAACTAATTTTGAGTAGTTAATGAGTAAGAGGAAATTATTTGGGATATGACATCCTCAGACAATTTGGCTGGATACCAGGCCCAACTCGTCTACCAAAGCGGCCACAAGACTCAGCTCGACTTTATCCATTTGAGCATAAAAGGAAAGCAGCAAGCACAATTGGGCTAGAGAGTCTGAGAGGCTTGCTGCAATGGAATTTATGAGATTGATGTAGCGTTTGCGCCGTTGTTTTCCCAACGAGTATGGCCCAGCGTGCTGACATTGCTTATCGGTGCAGTGCTGGCTCCGGGTAAACGAACAGTGAGCCAGGTTTTGAGGGTGATGGGGTTGGCTCAAGAGCAGCAGTATCAGAAATACGACCGCGTGCTCAACGGGGCAGTATGGTCATCGAGGCAAGCAAGGTATAGTTTCAAATTCTGGTATCGACCTTTGTCCCGACTGGAGTGGTGGTGCTGGGCATAGACGATACGATAGAGCGCCGACGAGGAAAACGGATTGCCGCCAAAGGTATCTACCGGGATCCAGTGCGCTCTAGTGAAGAGCACTTCGTCAAAACGAGCGACCTGTGGTGGCTCAGTTTGATGCTGCTGGTGGAGGTTGCTTGGGCGAAGCGAGTTTGGGCACTGCCATTTCTGAGCGTATTAGCCCCTTCAGAGCGTTACAACCAGCAGCGGGGGCACCAACACAAAGCATTGACCGACTGGGCTAGGCAGATGCTGTTTTAGGTTTGGCGGTGGCTTGGTCAACGGGCAATCGTAGTGGTAGCAGACAGTAGTTTTGCCGCCCTTGAATTGTTGAAGGCAGCCCCTAGCCTTCAGCATCCGGTTCATGTCGTCACCCGCTTACGCTTAGATGCCGCTCTCTATGATCCGGCACCACCGCGTTATGGGGGGCAGATGGGTCGTCCCCGCAAGGTGGGAAAACGTTTAGCTACGCTTCAAAGTTTGCTGAGCCAACCCACCCTCTGTTAGCAGCTTGCTACCCTCGATGCTTGGTATGGACAGGGACAATATAGCTTTGAGTGGGTCTCTCATACTGCCGTGTGGTATCACACAGGTCTCCCTCCCGTGCCTATTCGTTGGATTTTGGTGCGAGACCCGAAAGGCAAATTTGAACCTCAAGCCTTTCTCTCAACTGATACAGCCGCAGATCCTCTTCAAATCTTGCTCTGGTTTCGCCAGAGATGGCAGGTTGAAGTCATTTCGAAGAAGTCAGGGCTCATTTAGGGGTTGAATCTCAAAGACAGTGGTCTGAACTTGCGATCTTACGCACAACCCCAGCCCTGCTGTCGTTGTTCTCGCTTGTTGTCTTGCTAGCCCACCTGTTGCAAGCGCAGTTTACCTTTCCGTTGCCTCAGTCTGCCTGGTACACCAAACAACTCCCTACCTTCGCCGATGCCTTAGCCTTTGTCAGGCGCTATCTCTGGTCTTCTCTGCTTTTTCAGCCATCACACGATAATGCCGACTATGTAAAAGTCCCGCGCTCCATCTTCAACACTTGGGCTGAACTAATTTGTCACGCAGCCTGATTAGATAAAGTCGAGATTAGAGTCCTTTAGCCTTTATTAAGCTCAGGAATTAGAAAGAACAAGAGGAAACAAATATTGAGTTTGAGGTAACCCCAGAGGAGTTGGGGCGATCGCCGCTCTTGCAGGTGTATTAAATATTTAGCGTGCAGCTACTGTACTTCATGCACAATGCCTAGTTAGTAATCAGCTTGGACAAAGCCACCCGCCACTAAAAATCCATAAGTCAATAATCCAAACAAATAAAACATGCTCATACCACCGATGGGCGCAAACACACGCATCCATTGGCTATTTTGTCGCCAAATCAACGCCACTGTTACAGTTGCTCCAATACTGCCGACCAAAGTTCCCAAAGTAAACAGTCGTTGAATCCAATCCTGCGGATCGAACCCCATAGGATACGGAATTCGAGAAAGCTGAAACACAGAGGCATAAAAGAGACTGAGACCAACAGTGATACTGGTAAAGACCTTGGTCAGTCGAGAAGGATATTGCCAGCTAAGAATTGCCACAAAAATTCCACAAACTATTGCTAAGATGGTTGACACCCTCAACCAAGTCGTCTCATCCCACTGTGCAATCCAATTTTCTCTACGTAGGGCTTGCAATTGCTGGCGGCTTAGGCCTAAAGTGCTTTCAATCATCACTGATGAGAGAAAACGTACTCCACCGATATACCCACCATAAGCCGCAGTACAACCGATGTTCTGCGCTGCATAGGTAGCTTGACACCCAGCAATCCCTTTCTCCTCAGCACTCGTATAGGTTACTGTTATCTCCAGAGGATGTGTCTGCAAAGGTACATTACACTGCTCAAACGTTTTACCTGTAGTGCATGTAAACCCATGTCCAAAAATCCGAACGGGGGTTTCCGTTTGGCTAGCGATTGTCACAGTTTCAATTGCAGCTTTAGTGCGAGTCGGTGCAACTGAGACCAAAAATATAGCTGCTGAAAAAATCGATGCTATTAAGAGCCCAACCACAAACCATAGAGTCAATCTCATTGTTCTAGACATGATGATCGCTCCATCCATCTGCTTGTAACGAAATCCATACCTTACTCTTTCACAAGCTATCCAGAGACACTGACGCTTGCCAATTTGACTTGTTCCACGGGTAAGCTAAGGTATTGTATGGATTTTGTAAGAGAACTTGTGTTGTCTTAAAGTACCTACAGACAATCTCAAATTACCGTTCTACCGATAACTTGGTAAGAGGGTGTTTGAAAAGTTAGGGCTTGAGTAAAAAAGCTCACTCCGTATAGGTTGCAGATGGATGTCAGCAACGCCGGAGTGAGACTATGAGTAAAGACTACCCCAGCAACTTAACCCGAGACCAGTACGAACTTCTGAGTGATTTACTGCCCCCCACCAAGCCCGGTGGACGACCCCGGAGCGTTGATTTGTGGGAGATTCTCAACGCCATTGTGTATTTACTGGTCGAGGGGGTGCAATGGCGGGCGTTACCGGGAGACTTGCCGCCGTGGCCGACAGTGTACACCTACTTTCGTAACTGGCGTAAGGATGGCACCTGGATCGCCCTTCATGACCATCTCCGGAAATGGGTACGCATCGAGCAGGGCCTCCGTGCCCAACCGTCAGAGGCTGTGATTGATAGCCAAAGCGTGAAAAGTGCGGTCTTCGTGCATGAGGCGGTGGGCTACGATACGGGCAAAAAGATTAAAGGTCGCAAACGGTTCGCGACCGTCGATACGCTAGGACTGGTGTTGCGGGTGCTGGTCACCGCGGCCAGTATACCCGAGCGGGAGGGCGCTAAGCAGGTGCTAGCCCAAGTGAAGGATATGGGAGCGTCCATTGCCAGGCTAAATCTGATTTGGGCGGATGGGGGCTTTGATGGCCCTGCCTTCATGATGTGGGTGATGGATACCTGCCGCTGGATTGTCTACCGCACCAGCCCAACACACTAGCCCAAAGTCTCGAAGGTTTCGCCGAATAAATCGAGCACCGCTTGCCATGCGCGCGTCGCATGCTTCGGGTGATAGCCGACGCCGGGCACAGTGGCCTCGCTGTGAGTGCTCCCCGCAGCGGGCGATCCATCCGGGTTTGTCGGCCGAGCCCAGAAAGCGTGCTTGGCTCCGCCGTAGATATTCGCGCGCCAGTCGATCCCGGCATCTTGGAGCGCGCGGCCAAACCTCAGGATTTGTTCAGGGGTGCAAAGGGGGTCTTCGGAGCCGGTGCATAGAAGGAAGGTGCTGCTCAAATCGCTCCAGTCCTCGGCATTGGCCTCTGGCAAGCCGGGATGAACGAGCGCAATGGCCTTGAACGGCACGCCGATTCTAGCCAGTTCGAGCACAATCCGGCCACCAGCACCATAGCCGAGAGCGGCGATGCGGTTAGGCTCAACACCGGGCAGCGCGAGAAGAATATCAAGCGCCACGCGACCGATGGCCCCCATCCGCTCAACATCAGCCAGCAACGGCATGACTCGGGCCAGCATCGCGTCCGGCCTGCCGAAGTATAACTGCCCGCCGTGGTAATCCATCGCCAACGCCATATAGCCATGCGCGGCCAGATCGTCGGCGCGATGCCGTTGATAGTCGTCAAGGCCGATACCATCATGTCCTATAAGAACCGCCGGCCAAGGCCCCTCACCATCCGGCTGCGCTAGATGGGCGACCATGCTTAGGCCATCTACGTCATAGGTAACTTCACGCGTTGCAATCATCATCTTCCCACATGCTATCGAGCGACCAGGGTGAGGCTCGCCGCCTGACGCGGCGAGCATGAGGGGCAGGCTGCTGCTGTTCGCAACCGCCCTCGCCATTCCGTCGAATCTCGCGTCCGTCAGTTCGTGGACGACCCGAAGGCAGGTTCCGCCCGTGGTATTCGGGGTAATCGTGACCGTCACGGTGCTTTCAAGGAACGGCGGGCTATCGTCGCGCAGCTTGCAGCGGACTTCTTGGTCGGGGGTGACGGTGATTGCATCGGGATTGGCCAATGCCTCCTTTGGCAACCACCTTTCCCGAAATTCGGGAATGCTGATAGCACGCCAGACCTTTTTCTGAGTCTACTTACTATCGTCAGGTTGCACCCCCTGCTGAAACCATCGGCAGCAGCTAAGTCACTATAGCTAACATCTTGGTTGAGTCGTGACAACAGTCTAGTCAAATACATACAGGAGCAAAACACAGAGCGCTAACCCACTCGCTGCCCAACTCCATAGGCTGCGGCCCTGCTGTCGCCATATGCCCACAATACTCAGCAGTAATGCTGCGATTGCAAACGATAGCATCAACAAAGCCATACTATTAAACAGTGTTAGGTAGTTCAAGTAATTTACTTGCTGACCTAGCAGCACAGAAGTCACTGCAACGGTTAGGCTTGCAGTACTCAGGATGAACGAGTTTGTAGTAGCAGAAGGTCTTATTATCATCGGAGTTATTCTTCCTCAGAGGGGATGAGAACAAAGTCAACGGTTTGAGTATCCTAGGAGGTCGAACCTACGTTAGTGATTCAGCGAACATCCGCATCGTGATGGCGCTCCTATTGTAAGCGCTCGCTTACGGCAGATCGGAGCTAACTAGCTCAAATCGTCTAAGCGGATTCAACTGTCCCAATTGACAGCTTTGTCGCCCTAAGGCCTATCGAGTAACAGCGCTGACGGTAGAGAGACTAGAACGAAACAGCTGCCTGCTGCAGTGATAAATAATAGAGTTTCTTGGATTGTTGATAAAGCCGATGAGGCAACCCACATCTGTAGCACTATGTGAGAAATGACGCCTAGAACGAAGACAGTGAGCAGCCCACGTACCCATTGCCTTTGCCTAAATGCGATCAGCGGCCATACGGCCATCAGCGCGATGGGAATAGCTACCACGACCGTAGAGGGAAGGTGATGCGTTAGAGCGCTTTGTAAGCTCCCAATCTCGTAGTCCATTGAGATGATGACACCTGCCGTCAGAATCGACAGTAGGCAGAACCAACCGAAACCGAGGCTGTGCCGGATAGGAGCGAACGTCATATGTCATTCTCCAATCATCATGACCGTATTGTATGTGAACTGTCCGTGAACTGTCCGGGTCGGTGCCTGTGTAGCAGCCGAATTCTATCTACATAGGCTCCTAAGAAACACGGACTAATCTGTCATAAAAAGGGTTCCGTTGTCTCGAATTTAGCGACAATCGTGTTTCTTATAGGATTAACGAGCAGCAGCGCTGTTTGTAGGGGACTCCTAATATCATGTCGGCTTAAGTGCCCGTAATATGGGAAGTAGCCGCATTGCTGCTTGACCATGCCTAAACGCCTGACCCTTAGCCCTCATCTAACAACTGACGAACTGGAGCAACG
>NZ_JACJQO010000033.1 GCF_014696715.1 Pseudanabaena sp. FACHB-2040 | reverse complement strand
ACACCTCAAGCACTGCAACAAGCACTGAGGCAAATTGTCACCGAGGAGATTTCAGAAAGCAATGCCATTGCTTGGTTCGCTCACTGTGGCTTATTCACGTGAAATTCGCTGTAAACGCTTGCTCTGAGCTTATCTCAGACCCCCTAATTATTCCTTTTGTCAACCTGCGGAATGTCGGATTAAAATCACTTGCCAAACAGACTGGAAAAATTTACCTCCCTCTGAGCCAGTAGGCTTGGAACTAGAGACAATGATTAAAAGCGGTTTTGTTGAAGTTAGATGGATGACACAGGAGTGGAAGTAGCAGTAGCAGTGTCATCCTTTACTTTGTCATCTCTAAAATACGTCAAGGGATATTACTAGGCCTAAACTTTAAGGAGACCCCTCTCCACCCTTTGTTTAAAGAATAAAATTCATTCCCCTGAAAGTTGTGGCATATTGGCATTTTGAGAGTGAGTTTGGTCTAGAAGAGTTTTTCTGGAAGGCTCTAGAGCCTTTGCTAAATCTGGAGCCTTTAGCACGTCAATATGCTACGCAGGGTCAGTACTGTGACATCCTAGCGACTGATTGGGAACAACAGTTAGTTGTTCTAGAGCTGAAGAATGTTGAAGATCGATATGTGGTGTCTCAACTGACTCGCTACTATGCCAGCTTATTTGAGGAGAAGCCTTTTTCAGAGCGGGTGGATTATGGTCTGCCTATCCGTCTAGTTGCAATTGCCCCCAGTTTCCACTCTCACAATTACGTAGACCAGCAGCATAGCCGCTTGGACTTTGAGTTTTGGACTTTTGAAGTTGTAGAAGTAGACGGCAAATTCACCTTCGAACTCAAATCCTCAAGTGGTAAGCTAATAGGGCAAACAGAGATTCCGCCTACTTTTCACAGTTACCTTGTAGCAACTCAAGAGAATTTACCAAAACCCGAAAGAGTTATTAGCCGCCCACCCAAGTCCTTCCGGACACTGCTAGACAAACTACCACAGGGGCAGCAGGAGTACTTGCTGAAACTGCGACAGAAAGTTCTCGACTATGATGAGCGGATGATTGAAGTTGGTTTGACAGCGCGAACTCAATACGGATTGAGAAAAGGTGAGAAAGCTATCTACCAAACTAAGTCATGCGTCGAGATTTTAAGCCAACGCCCCTTTGACGTGCCTGTACTGCATCTAATGCTGCCTTATCCTAAAAAGGAATTTGGTGCACCAGGCCATCGGTTCAAAGAGGAGCTTGTTAGGGGCGATGCTTGGGCAATCGTACCTCTCCTTCAAGAACAGTGGGAAGCGGGGCTTTGTGTAGGATTCTTTCTTGGCAAGGGCCGTCAATCCCCTAGTTTCAGGTATGTCTACACAGTAGAGCGTTATACCAGAATTTGCGAACAGCTTTTGGGTCGCTCTGTCAGCTTGTGCTCGACCGAGGACTTTATTGAGTTTGCCTTAAATGAGTGGCAAAAAAGGTTGATGCCTAAGAACTAGCAATGGCTTTTTGCTCAAGGGAACGCTTCACCAAAACAGGCTTGCGATCGCTGCCGCCTCTACGCCCACAGCCCCGACCTGATTTGTGCTGTCCATCTAGCAGGGCCAGCGGTTGACCCCTGCCTTTAGGCCTTGATCTATTTTTGTAATACTTCTGATGCCCTCTAGCGTACTTTCTCGTCAATTCCTTGGCAGGGAAAGAGCAGTAATTTGATTCTATACATTATTGGCAGGAAGTTCCGAAGGTTTTGTGATGGCTACAATGCCGCTGCTTATCAGCAGAAGAAAGGCAGTGGGTGCCCAAATAACTCGCTCACCTGCGCTGGGCGTGATCAGATTGAGGACAAGACTCAATGCTGCAAAGGCTACGACGAACCATACAAGCCAGCGTGATACTCGCGACCATCTGGGCAAAATGAGGTCCGCCCGAGCTAGCACGACCGCGGCCATTCCAACAAGGAGCGCTACTTGGATGAGGGCTGCGATACGCAGTGGAGGGGGAAACTGACCTGGGAAAGCCCCACCTAGGGTGAACGCGCCCCACGGCACACCGGCAGCCAACGCGATCTGAAACGCAACAGCACCTGAAGAGATAATTGCATATAAAAGCGCTGCGATCTGTCTCAAAGTCATCTTAATTAGCTCCTTCATAGGTGCGTTTGAGAAGTATCCAACTGCGCCAAGCGCTTGAGCATGAGCCGAATCATTGCCAGGTAGATAAAGACTTCGGAAGTCTCAGGTAAAGCCACATAGTCTCTACTGAGCCGACGGCAATTGCTCAGCCAAGCAAAGAGGGCGTTTGAGAAGTAGAAAAGCTTTCATGGCATAGGCTGTCAGTACTGAAAACCAAAGACAGTCGCATGAAAGCACTATCCAAATACTATCCCAGCAACCTGACCCCAGCCCAGTGGAGCCTGATCGCGCCCTACCTGCCTGCAGCTAAGAGGGCGTTAGTTGCTTGAAAGTTGCCCACTATGCCGTGACACATTCCTTCTCTTCAAACTTCAGACCATGCTGACCTAGGTTTTCCAAGAATTCATGGAGAGTGAATAATTGCTCAATGTGGAATACCCCAGCCGGATATGAAGATAGAACCAGTTTTTCAGCAACCTTGGCAGCCACTAGTCCGGTTACTCGTCCTTCAACTTCTCCCCACAATGAACATTCATATAAGGCTCCTTTTCCGAGTAAGTTGCCCCCGTCTACCTTTACGACAAATTCGGCGGAACCAAAATGTAGCCGCTTAAGTAGGCTGACCAATAATCCTTCAACACCGTTCAGGGTCAGCAGACGACTTACACCTGTTTTTTTCATGACAGCCAACAAAGAGGTCATCCAGGCAGAATCAAAGCAGAGCCGTGTAGAGACACTCTTGAGATCCAGGGTTTGTGGAAGCACATGTTGATCGGAAAAATTGAACCGATAAGCGGTTCTTTTTCCTGACTTACCGGGAAAGACCGTTTGTTTGCTATCTTCAAAGCTTTTTACCTGCTTGGTTCCCTCATTATCACGAATAGTAAACTCCCCGCTCAGATTCTCCAAAGTCCACTGAAGGGCAGCGTCACCGTGAATGTCTCCCATCCCTAGCAGAATGTAAATATCAGCATAGGTCATGCCCGGCACCTTTGATTGACAGTGTTTGGTCAGGAGATTGGTCAAACCGGGAGCCAGACCCACACTTAAAATAACCGTAGCCCTTGCCACCTCAGCTTCCTTGTTGAGCTTCTCAATTTGGGAAAGAATAGAATAGCTTGCAGAAATATCAATATAGTGAATCCTTCGTTGAATACACAGCCGAACAAATTCAATACTTTCCAAGTCCAAGCACATCATGACAATTCCCACATCATCCAGTGATTTCTCATTGGCAGAAATGTGAGAAATATCGAGTGCCATTGGAATTACCTGCTGTCCCAATTCCAACGAAAACTCTTTGGCTTTTTGATAATTCCTCCCGGCAACGATGACTTGCCTGGGGAATCGCTTGCCTAACTCAGTTGCAATAATACGACCGACATTACCATATCCACCGATGATGAGAATTTTCTTATTCATCGTCTACCTCAACATACAAATCTGCGCCCTAACGATGCCCATCACCCGCCGCAGATAACCTTTGCATCATACCAACCGACTCTCGACGGTCGGCGTGCATGGGCGTTGTAATGCGGCTGGCAACTACCGAGATAGATTGGGTTCGACTACGGCTGGAAAGCTGTCAAAATTGCGTCGCACCCAATCCATTCCCACTTCATTGTTTAACTTTATACGCTGTGGTGCATTGGCGTAAATCCTTTCTAAAATCCTTGCATCTTGATCCACAACCACATCAATTAACTTAAGCAGATTGCGTTTCAGCAGATGTGCGATTGGAGAATGTGCTTTCATATATATCAATACAAATACACGAGATTGACAATCGGCTTCTGGAAGATAGAAGTGACATTCCTTGAGGCTCAATAGCTTATCTTCACCGTGTAACAATCCCATGAACGGAAAAAAGTTTTCTAGATGTGCCTCTAGCACCTTTGGCATCGCAAGCTGAGCAGGATTTCTTAGAATATCGCGAAATGTAGGTTGTTTGCGGGGTTGTGACAAATACGCATGAGAATGTAACCCCTCATCAATGAACTGCTTCACTTGCACTTCTTCAATCTCAAATAATTCTCGATGAGTGCCGTTTTGGTGATTGTAGTCGTGCATATTGAGTAGCAAACTCAGAAGGTCGGTCGGAATGCTGCGTTCTCCCGTCACGCCAATGAACTCATACTCTGTTGCAATCTCATTCATAATTGCAGGAATTGGGATTTTTGGCTCATAGCTGCCATATGACCAAATAAAATCCCCTTGGATAACTAATTCTAGGGGCGGCAAGAGAGATTTAGTCTGTTTATTCGATCCTGGTAGAACTGTGCAACCTAAATTGTCAAATTCCAAGGCATGAAAAGGACAAGTGATCGCACTATTACCATCAGATTGAGTTACACACCAACCCTCAGACAGCATTGCACCCATATGAGGACAAGCATTTGGCAAAGCATTAATGTTGCCACGACTATCTTGCCAAAGGACGTAATCATTACCCAATAGTGAGATTTTCATCGGCTGATTGGGCTTCAGCATGGAACGATGTGCCAAAAGCCACGGTGCGCCTTGCAATTGATTCATGATTGCTCAAGATAACTTACTAATTAATTAGTAAGTTTATCAAATCCCTGTCTTCACGTCAATCCAGAGATTGAATGTCTTCAGTCTAGCTGCTTCTTTGCTACGATGAAAAGGCAAATAATAAATAAAATGCCGTGGTTCGACCCAGTAAACGAGGTGCGAAGTCCGTCCCCTCTGTTCGCGATGCCCAGATAACACAGCAGCGAATTTTGGATGCCGCAGAGCAAGAATTTTCACGGCATGGCTTAAGTGGTGCGCGGCTGAGTGCGATCGCGGATCTCGCTCAGGTTACGACGGCATCGCTGCATTACTACTTTGAGAATAAGGAAAACTTATACAAGGCAGTTCTACAACGCCCGATCAATGAAGTTCAATCCACGCTTGGGCAGTTAAATTTTGATGATTTATCTCCTGAAGAAGCCCTGAAGCAAATCATTCGGATCGCGATCGCAAACGAGGCTAAAAATCCGCAACGGCAAATGCTGTGGTTTCAAGAGGCAAGCCAAAATCAAGGAATTTACTTCAAACAGTGTAACGTTTTGAGCCTGCATGAGTATTTACTCAAGATTCTAGAGCAAGGTATGGCGGAAGGATATTTTCGCCCTCTCAAACCGTTTTTGGCTCTAACTCATATCTTGAGTGTTTGCCTGTTCTACTTTACAGTTCATGAAAATTGGAAACATCTAACACCAGATGTTGACCGCCTGAGTCCAGAGATGATAGAAGAACACATAGAAGAGGCGACCTCATTTATTTTGGCAGGTATAAGGCACTCCTAATTAGTGACTCAACCGAACCCTGAACATCAACAGATAAGCTTCAGGTTGCTGCCCCAGCCCAGAAATAAAGCCACATAACACTGTTTTGTCACACGGTGTGAAGAGATGAAACTATTGATTCTTGGCGGAACAAGATTTGTAGGTCGTTATCTAGTCACGGCAGCCCTCGCACGCCGCCATGAGGTCACGCTGTTCAATCGCGGGAAGCATTCGTCTGCGGCTTTAACAGGTATCGAAACCATCTACGGAGATCGAAACAGCGATTTGGCTAAGCTTCAAGGTCGTCGTTGGGATGCAGTCGTTGATACTAGCGGATATCTTCCGAGGGCCGTCAGGGCGTTAGCCGAAGTCTTATCTGATTCAGTAGACGCTTACGCTTTTATTTCCAGTCTTTCCGTCTATGCAGATTTTAGCGTTGTCGGGATGGACGAAACTTCTTTCGTCGCGGGACTGGCGAGCGAACAATTGGACAAGGCGAACGCAATTGATTCATCAGGGCAAGCCTCTGCGGTGACTTATGGGGAAATGTATGGCGGGTTAAAAGCTCTGTGTGAGCAGGCGGCTGAAGAAGTCTTGCCCAATCGAGTGCTGATCATTCGTCCCGGTTTGATCGTTGGCCCTGAGGATTATACCGACCGCTTTACTTACTGGGTGGTGCGTGTCGCTCGCGGCGGTGAAGTATTAGCTCTGGGTCGGCCTCGCCGCTCTGTTCAGTTTATTGATGTCCGGGACTTAGCCGAATGGACTGTGAGAATGATTGAGCATCAGGAAACGGGCGTCTATAACGCCAACGGTCTGCCTGACAACCTGACGATGGGAGCGGTGCTTGAGGAATGTAAAACGGTCACCGATAGTGACGCTTCTTTGACATGGGTCAGTGACGACTTTCTGTTGCAAGAGAAAGTCTCTCCGTGGAGCGAAATGCCCCTTTGGCTGCCGGAAGAAGCTGCCCCGCAGGTGAAAGGCTTTATGTTCATCAACTGTAATAAAGCTGTGGGCGCTGGTCTTAGCTTTCGCCCCTCGAGCGACACAATCAAAGATACACTAGCTTGGCACGAAACAAATCGCCTCAATGAAGAATTGCAAGCTGGTATTGACACGGGCAAAGAACAAAGGTTGCTGCGCAAATGGTATGAACACATTGACTACTTAGAGGGCGTTTGAGAAGTAGAAAAGCTTTCATGGCATAGGCTGCCAGTACTGAAAAAGAGGTTGTGTCGCAAAGACTTTAGAGTGACAAGCGAAATGATCTCGTTTGTATTGCTTTAGGCACTCACTCCAAAGATTTCATGAATGAACTCTGCTTGAGATACACTGTCCCCTCGATTGATTCCTTTCACCTGCCCTTTGCGAATCATGTTCATTGCCTCAATCCCACGTAAGGTTCTTCTTGAGGTGTGGAATGATTGAAATCCCATCATCGCTCTCACAATCCGTTTGATATTCCGATGGTCTTGCTCAATCATGTTGTTCAAATACTTGCTCTGTCTCAATTGGGTTTCGGCTTTTAATGTCTTGTCCTCCTTCAATTTATCAACCGCGACTGGATAAGCCGCATTCTTATCGACCGTAATGACTCGTGGAGCCTAAGTGTGCTCAGCTCCCATCACTTTGTGAAAAAATCTTGCCGCTGCTTTGCCATCCTGCTTTGCACTCAGCATAAAGTCCAGCGTATTCCCTTTCGAATCGACAGCGCGATCCAGATATTTCCACGCGCCCTTAATTTTGAGGTAGGTTTCGTCCACACGCCATGAATCATTCGTTGGCTTGAGGTGGGGTCGAATGTGTTTGTCCAGTTCTGGTGCGTACCTCAAGACCCAACGGTTGATCGTTGAATGGTCTACTTCCACGCCACGCTCTTGCATCATCTCCTCTAAATCTCGGTAGCTGAGGGAGTAACGGCAGTACCATCGCACATTCAGCAGGATGATTTCAGGCAAAAAGTGCCGCCACTTAAACAGAGGGGGAGTAGACATGCTAGAGGAATCAGGCGAGTCTAAACTTGGCTACCTTACCACTGAACAGTTTTTGCGACACAGCCAAAAGTGCCGCCACTAGCAAAAGTAGTAGACCGTTGCGTATGACGGAAAGTCCTCGGTTAACAAGGCTCAGGCGCACCCGCTCATCAAGAGATAGAGAATCGCATTGACAACATCGTAGAGGTCAACGGTTCGGGGACGACCCGTGGCTTTGGCTCCAGCTGATAGGGCTGACAGGAGATCCCACTGGTCACAAGTCAGACTACTGGCATGGGCTGTGGTCATGACTTCCTGAGAGCTACAGAGATTACTGTTCTGAGCCTAATTTCCAGGAATCTTTTCTTGTACGGGTATCGCTTGAGTGCTACTTGTTACTTTTCAAACATCCTCTCAAGCGTACTATATCTAGTTAATTAGCGAAGTTGCGCCTTAGCAGTGGCGCTATTCGGGGTGGACCGATTTTAGCGTAGCCAAAAATGCCTTTATGCTCTGCTCACCTCGCTGCGCATTGCCCGTGGTCAAAAAGTCGAGGGTAGCCCCCTGAAATAGGTGAAACAGCGAGCGCGCCACCGCTTCATCTCCTGTCAGCGCCGTTAGCGACTCAATCCACTGCTGGGTTTCGCGCTCTAGAAACTGCTGAGTTTCAGCATCGCCTTGCATAGCCCGCAGGTTGAGATCCATTGTCAGCTTTAGCCAGCCCTGCATGTCTGGGGTGGTAAATTGCTGCCACATCGCCAGCAGAGACTCGGCAACGGTATCGGCATCTGCTACGGCTGTGTTTTGCAGCGACTGTAGCTGTTCGCGCAGACGCACCTCTAGCCGGGCAATCACCTGGCGCTCTAACTCTTGCTTCGAGCCAAAGTGGTAGACCAACATGCGCCCGCTGGTGCCAATGCGTTTAGCGATCGCGTTAATGCTAGCGTCCAGTGCGCCCGCCTCAATGGCCACCTCCAGGCACTTTTCTACCAACTCAGCTTTCTTTTGAGGTTCGGTGGGTCGACTCATGTTGACAATTAGCGTAATAGCTATTACAGTTATTATTAACGTAATAACTATTACGTTAACATCGTTTCACAAGTAATCACCATGAACACAAAAGATCGCTTGAGTCTCGTGCTGGTTGGATTTAGCATTTGGGCAACGGCCACCATAGTCTATCGGCAGGTGGGCTCGATTTTCTTTGAGCGCTCGGTTATGGAATATTGGCTCAACGTTGCCAGCACTAGCGGCCTATATACGCTGGTCTTTGTCGGGTTGATGCGGTGGCGACGTATTGAAACCAAAGACTGGTTGCAGGGCGCAATCTGCATCGCGCTGCCTGGAATGCTAGGGGAAATTCCCATTTTGGCGGACTTTGTTGAGTTGATGAGCAACATGCATCCTGAAACCGCTGGGCGCTACGCAGCGTTCTTATTTTCTGGGTACTCAATCTTGTTGGGTTTTGCCTGGTTTAGGGCGATTAGGGAGGTACGATTCCTTACCCCTGAACAGCTGCACTAGACCAATTACTCGTCTCGGCGAGGAGCAAACCTCCCATTCCATCAGTCCTAATGATTCAATCCCTTACCATCCCAGCTCAAATCATCACCATGCCGGCAATAGAGTACGTCACTAAAGCGCTGACGACATGGTCAGTAGGGTTCTCTCCCTACGCCGAGGTTTACGCGGCCGTTGCGGCAGGCATGGCTTTGGGGTTGGACGCGGTTTCAGCGGTATTTTGGGGCGTACTTGGCAATTTTGTGCCCATTCCACTCCTGCTGTGGGGCTATGATCGCCTCATGCAGGTTCCTCAACTGCGCGCTTGGCTCTCGCGCTTACAGAAACGCGGTGGGCAGCGGGTTAGAGAGCCCTTCAAGCGTTATGGTGCCTGGTTTCTCATCCCCATGACGCCCCTTTTAGGAAGCTGGACAGTGGCCATCGTTGGCCCGCTTACTGGCATTGCACCCCGGCAACTTTTAGTCTTTTCACTAGTTAGCATCACGCTGTACGGCGTTGCGACAGCCATTGCCATAACCACCGGCATAAGCTGGTTTTCTGCCCCTTAGTTCTGAGCATCACCCTAGGGTTTAGCTCCAAAATCGCTGTTTGAGGCTGCCGCTTTTAGCCGACCCTTCTATAGAGAATGGCGTGTTCTCCAAATTTGTTGCGCGGCACCATAAAATTTGTAATCTTTGCAGAACAATGATTTTACTATTCCTTCACTTCAGTACGCATCAAGTCTCACTATCGAGTTCATGACGCAAAAGTTTTATGCAACTACTCAGGACGAAGCATACGCGTAAAGCAGGAAATACCCACCACGAATTTAAAAGCTGCGCCGTTTTTCGTGAAACATGCCTTTGATAAATAACAGACGTTCGATACAAAATAATTGATGGGCAAGCTCTAATAGCAAGTATCTGACCTACAAAGTCTTCTCTCCACACAAACTCAAACAGTACTCAAGTTATTTATATGCACATTCATCACCTCAACTGTGGTACCAATTGCCCGCTTGGTGGACGGCTAATTGACGGCATTAGCAAAGGTCTAACTGCAAAGCTAGTATGCCACTGCCTACTTATTGAATCAGCGGATGGGCTGGTGCTAGTTGACACTGGACTTGGCACCGAGGACATACAGCACCCTGTTTCTCGGCTCAGCTCTACCTTTCTACTAATGAACAACTTCCAACTCCGGTCCCAGGAGACGGCGCTTGCTCAACTGAAGTCCGCCGGATATAACCCCAACGATGTGCGCCATATTGTCTTGACACATCTAGATTTTGACCATGCAGGCGGAGTTAGTGATTTTCCGCATGCCACGGTGCATGTGATGGCCGACGAGCTACGGGCAGCAAAAGAGCGTCAAGGATTTTGGGGGGTTCGGAGGTACCGACCTGTGCAGTGGAGTAGTGTCGCTAAGTGGCAACTTTACGAACCTCAAGGCGAAACCTGGAACGGCTTTCAGGCAGTGAAGCAGCTTGAGGGTCTGCCATCTGATATTCTTTTGATTTCGCTGATAGGGCACTCCAGAGGGCATGCAGGCATCGCCATTCGGCAATCTGACAGTTGGCTGCTCCACGCAGGCGATGCCTATGTGCATCACTCCGAACTCCAGTACGACTCGGTCTATCCAGGGATCATTGAATATCAGGGACTACTGGATGTAGACAAGAAAGCGCGTATTCAAAATCAGGCCCGACTTAGGGAACTAGCCAATAACCCCGCAGCCAAGGTTCACGTTTTTTGCTCTCATGATCCCCTTGAGTTAGCCCAACTGAGCAATGTTGGGGTGTGGCAACGAACCTGACGAAATGTTACTATCACACCTTCCAAACCCATAACAGGTAAGGGATTCACGGCTTACTACAGATGTAGTATGTAGAGCTTTGTGGCATGAGACGCGAATTATCCACAAACCTTGGTATAAGACTGCTCACGTCCTGCTGAGCTTTGAAAAGTACAATGCCAAGCGTTCAAGATACGGCTTATCCCCGACTCAAAAACCATCTAACTGAGAAGGACTTGCTTACCCTCTATACACCCACAACAGAGGAACTGGAGTTAGCCAAGCGAGTCACCATGAAACCTGTAACGTGCTTGAACTTCCTCGTTCTCCTCAAGGCATTCCAACGGCTGAGGTATGGTGTGGCATTGGTAGACGTTCCTGCCAGTATCACTCGTCATATTGTTACAAGTGTTCAGCTACCGACGTCTCGACAGAAAGTGAGCCAATATGATGCCTCCGAAACTCGAAGACGGCATTTGAGCGTCATTCGCGACTATTTGCAAATTGCAGCCTTTGACCAAAAGGCTCACGAGGCGATGCTCGAAGCCCTGAAGATGGCGGTGGAGGCAAAATATGACTTGGTGGATCTGGTCAATATTGCCCTCGAAGAGTTGGTGCGGGAACACTTTGAGCTACCGGGTTTCTCGACGTTGGAGCGGGCTGCCCGGACGGTTCGCAAAGCTCATCTCGAGCAGCTCTACCAGCAGGTAAGTGAGGCGCTGACATCAGCTCAACGACAACAACTGGCCAGTTTTTTTAGCGAAGGTGACGAAGACACGCATTGGGAGCGGCTCAAATAAGAACCCGGAAAACCTTTGTTAAGCGTCTTAAAGACTGGGCTGAGCGACTGCAATGGCTAGCCTACGCTCCTGTCGGGCTCAACCGCGCTGGCGGGCATTCCTGCGGTGAAAGTGCAACAGTCTGCGGCAGAAGCCCAGACGCTCGATGTCGCTCGTATGAAAGCCTTACCGCTTGCCAAGCAAGAAACGCTAGCAGTGGCGTTACTCACTCAACAGTACGGACACACTCTCGATGATGTCACCGAGATGTTTATTAAACGGATGCGACACCTCCATTACCAGGCCCGAGAGGCGCTATTGCAGCATCACCTGGAAAGCCAAGAGCGGGCTGATATCATGTCGGCTTGAATGCCCATAATATGAGTCCTTATCTCACGGAACATATCAACCGCTTGGGGCGCTATCACCTTGATCTGGAACGGCCACCTCCGGAAATCCAATTTAATGTCCCTATCGTCAGCGCCACCAAACCACCACAAGAAGAACCGAGTGAACTGACTCACGCTGCTGCGGAGGCAGAAATGTAGTATGCCTCAAACTCCCTCTAAGTAAGGGTTCTAGCGAGATATGATACCTTTTCGTCAGGATCGTTGCCATACCCCATAGTTGCCTAAGTCCAGACTCACTACCTCGGAGCGCCGCAGGCCCACCAACAGCACCGCCAGCACTGCCGCATCTCGGTAATCGATGTTGCGATCGCACTTAGTGCAATCCGCCATTAGCGCCCACACCTCACCAGGTGAGATGTCACGGCCAGCCGGTATCGTCTCCCCTTGAATATTGGAGAGGTCAGCAGCCCGCTGGTAGGACTCCACATCCATCAGCCCCAGCCGCCAGCATTCCTGAAGCACCCGCCGCAGTGCCGAGAGCGCCTTATTAGCCGTTGCCGGTGCATAGCGCTCCTGCAGTCGCACTCGAATAGCCGAGGTGTGCTGATAGCGCAGCTCCCACCAGGGGAAACGCAAGCAGAGCCAGATGCCGAGGGAGCGACCCCATCGCTAATCTCAATAAAAGTTTCAATCAGCAAATCGAGCGAACGCCGGATCGCCCGCCTCGACCCTTCCCCTAAACTCGCCAAGTAAATTATCGCCGGGGCTGCTGCGGGATCAGCCGCGTGACCTGTGCCTGTTTACCTTGGGAATCAACACGGCGTTTCGGGCAGCCCATTTCTAAATGGTCGAGCAGGCAGTGAATCGAGCTTGACAGGTGGGCATTTACAGGCGCGCGAGGAGCTAGAAGCCAGCTTAAAAAGCAGGTTGCAATAGATGGGACGCCAGATCGCGTGACTGCGACCTAGCGACTATCAAGGGAGCCCAAGATCCCTAAAGGCTGAATAAGTGATCTGAGGTGAGAGATATATAGTGATGTCACTGCGCCTGCCTAGAGACTTGTCCCCATGCGCCACCCCGCTAAGCTACTGGGTCTAACCCTCCTTGCCGGTTTGCTCACTCTGTCTCTCCAGCGGCCAGGGCTTTCAGGTGTCGTAGAGACTCTGGAAACGCTACCCCCCTCGGTGCATCTAGCCCAAGACTTTCGTGGCATTGCCCGCAAAGCTGAGGCAGATCGGCTACTTTCGCAGGGCCTTGAGCAACAAAACCGCAGCCAGTATCTCCAGGCGTTGCAGTCGTGGGAACAGGCACTGGCTATCTATCGGGACATCCAGAATCGCCGTGGCGAAGGGCGTGCGTTAGGGCACTTGGGCAATGCTTACCACAATCTAGGGGACTATCGCCGCGCTATTGAGTTCTATGAGCAAAGTCTGGCAATTGCCCGTGAGGTGAGCGACCGGGGCGCGGAAGGGGCAGCCCTGGGGAATTTGGGCAATGCTTACCGCAACCTAGGGGACTATCGCCGCGCCATTGAGTTCCATGAGCAAAGTCTGGAGATCGCCCGTGAGATTGGCGACCGGGGCGCGGAAGGGGCAGTCCTGGGGAACTTGGGCCTTGCTTACAACAACCTGGGGGAGTATCGCCGCGCCATCGAGTTCCAAGAGCAACACCTGGAGATCGCCCGTGAGCTGGGCAACCGGGGCAGGGAAGGGGTTGCTCTGGGGAACTTGGGCCTTGCTTACAACAACCTAGGGGAGTATCGCCGCGCCATTGAGTTCCATGAGCAAAGGCTAGCAATCGCCCGTGAGATTGGCGACCGGAGCGGGGAAGGGACTGCTCTGGGGAATTTGGGCATTGCTTACTACAGGCTGGGGGAGTATCGCCGCGCCATCGAGTTCTATGAGCAAACCCTGTCTCTCTTCCGTGAGATTGGCGACCGGGGCGGGGAAGGGCGTGCCCTGGGAAGTTTGGGCCTTGCTTACCGCAACCTAGAGCAGTACGACCTCGCTATCGATTTCTACAGCCAAGCCCTTTCCATCTTCAGCGCCCTGGGCAGCCGAGCTGAAGCGGGCATTACCCTCAGTAACCTCGGCAATCTCCTCAACGACCAAGACCAGCCCGAACTCGCTATTGTCTTCCTCAAATCCTCGGTGGATGTGCGCGAATCCATCCGCGGCGGCCTGCAAGGGCTAGATACTAGCCTGCAGCAGTCCTTCACCGACACCGTCGCCGGCACCTACCGCACCCTGGCCGACCTGCTGCTGCAACAAAACCGCATTCTCGAAGCCCAGCGGGTGCTCGACCTGCTCAAGGTGCAAGAGCTCGATGATTCTCTGCGAGGGGTGCGCAGCACCGACTCCACCACTAGCGGCGTCGCCTTTTGGCAAGTGGAGTCAGACCTGCTGGCTCTCTACCAGCAGGTCATCACTGACGCCGATGAACTCGCCCAACTGCAAGCCGCCGGCTACGACAGTCTCAGCCCCGAACAGCAGCAGCGCCTCGCTACCCTGCGCCAGCGCAGCACCGACGTCCAGCGCCGCTTCACCGCCTTTCTCGACCTGCCAGAGGTGCGCTCACTGCTAGCGCAAATCCGCCAGGAGACGGCAGGGCAAAACCTGGCCATCGAGACCCAGCACCGCGCCCTGCAAAACAACCTGCGTGCCCTGCCCCAAAAGACTGCCCTGCTCTACCCGCTGATTTTGAGCGACCGCCTCGAACTGGTTCTGGTCACCGCCGATGGCCCCCCCCTGCGCTACCCCATCGCTGTCAAGGGGGAAGAGCTAAACCGCGCCATTGTCGCCTTTGGCCAGGCCCTCAAAGACCCCAGCAGCGACATTCAACCCCTGGCCCAGCAGCTCTACAGCTGGCTGGTCGCCCCCCTCGAACCCCAACTGGAGCAGGCGGGCATCGAGTCGCTGCTCTACGCTCCCGATGGAGCGCTGCGCTACCTGCCCCTAGCCGCCCTCCACGATGGCGAGCAGTATTTGGCCCAGCGCTTTAGCCTCAGTCATATCACAGCTGCCTCGTTGACCAACTTTGACCAGGTGCCTAATGCCAGTAGGCGGCGCTTGCTGGCGGCAGCCTGCGCCGAGTGCAGCTTTACCATCACCGTGGGCGGGGCGACCTTTCCCTTTGGCGACCTGCCCTACAGCGAAACCGAAGTCAAAGCCCTGGCCGAGCAGGTGCCCAACACCAGCGTGCTGCTAAACGAGGGCTTTAACCGCAGCGAGCTAGAAAATCGCCTGGGCAGCTACAGCATCATTCACCTGGCCACCCACGGCGCGGTGGTGGAAAACCAACCGAGCCAGTCCTTTGTGGTGCTCGGCAGCGGTGAAGCGGTCACCCTGGAGACCATCCGCCAGAGCTGGAGCCTCAGCCACACCGAACTGGTGGTGCTCAGCGCCTGTGAAACTGCCGTGGGCAGCCCCCAGCTGGGCAGCGGTGTGGAGATTTTGGGCTTGGGCTACCAGATTCAAGAGGCTGGTGCCCTGGGGGTGCTGGCCTCGCTGTGGAAGGTGAGCGACCAGGGCACCCAGGTGCTGATGAGTGCCTTCTACGACGCCCTGGGCCAGGGCATGACCAAGGCTGAGGCTCTGCAAGCAGCCCAGCAAGCGCTGATTACGGGCGATTTTTCTGCTGTCGGGGGGCAGCGGGGCACCATAGAGCTGATTAGCAGCCAGACGGGTCAACCTCCGGTAGCGGGCGGCTCCTTGGCCCACCCTTATTACTGGGCACCGTTTATTCTGATCGGCAATGGACTGTAAGAGGCTGGCTCTGTTGAAGGTCCTCCAGTAGCAAAGCGCCTTTTCAGACAACTCACGGAGCAATCCCTGATGAGACAAGCTTTTTCGTTAGTACATCCTCTGGACTAAAAGTGGCCTAATTTTTCTCAAAATCCAGTAGTACAAAGTCAATTTTTGCTGATTTTGTCGCCTGAAAGACCCATTCTGACGTTGATTAGTTGTGCGTATAGCAGCTAGTCGAGCACTGTGAATGAACTGAACGGCTCAAATACACCTTTGCCACTTTCGGGACGAGTTAAGGAAGTCTATTGTTCAAAGCCCTGGCACCCGCTTTAACGCACCTCTGGCAGACAGCATTTCAAACTGGGAACGAATGGCTCTGGCAACTATACGGTCAGTCATAAGGATTCCAGCTTCGATATTTCTCTCATGAGCTGCCTCAGTAAAGTTGGCTGAGGTGATCAAAAGCCGTTCCTCATCTACAACCACGCACTTAGCCTGCAGACAGACGTTTGAGTCAGCGGTCATCTCAACCGCTCTGGGGTCGTGGAAGACTTCCGGTAAACGCTTTCCCGGCCATACATGGCGGCGAAAGGTTTCTGCAAACTGCCTGAGTAATACCGAGGCTGGTGTAGGGTCTTGATACTTTCGTTTGACATTGAGAAACATTCTGACCTGCAAGTTTGGATTAGTATCCATACGCTCAGCCAGAGGGCGAAAAAGCTCATGGCCTTTAGCACCTTGGTCAATGGCAAAACTAGAGATCAGAACGCTATGCTGGGCGCTGCTGAATAGCTCTCGCACAACAACTCCAGTATCTCGGCTTTCGGTTCCCAGCACTTCTGGCCCAGTCCACACCAAATCGATCAGGTCTTGTCTTGCTTGAGAGGCGGTTCTCTCTTGAGCCAGCAGCCTCAACATGTATGCAATTTGATTCCCAGTCATGCCCTGCTGGTGTAGCTGATTAACTTCCGCAACGACCTCAGGCAAAAGAGTCTCAGGGACGTAGCTACGAAGAGATACCGAGGACGCAGGAAATGCTAGTCTTTCAGTCTCCAAAGCATCAGCAATGCTGCTAAGTGCAGGGCGGCTCAGCCTGAGAAAGGGAGACATCAGAATGCCTCATCTGGGAAGAACTCGGCCCCCAAGCCCTCCACCGTGCTAGTTACCAGTGCCCGATCCAGTATCTCGTTCCGCCGTTCGCAAGAAGTTTCAGCGATCAGCAGGCACCCATGGCAAGCAGCCCCTTGTAGGAACCGATCCTCCTGAACATTATGCGGCTCATGCTGAGCACACACCGGATCATTAGAACAAAGCCATCCCTGCTCCAAGGCTTTATTCAAATGATGCTCGATTCGCCGGCCCACCTCGACCAACCCTCCTAACGTTCCTTCAGAACCAGAGGTGCCGGTATGGAGCAGAATGCCATAGCCGATATCAGGGAAGGCATAGATCCGCTCTCGGATAGCGCTAGAGGCATAACCGCACTCCAGAGACACTGCTGTGATTAGCAGGTGGGAGAGGGAATGCAGCATGGTGTAGGCAGCCCCTGGGAACCGAGTTTTTTCAAGGGGAATGCCTCTAGTTTCTGCCCATTTGTTAAAGCCACGCTCCAGCGCCTCGGTGCGTTCTTGTGCAGCAGGCTTAGTAAGCCACTCCTCTACAATTTCCTCTTTAAAGCTAATAAAGACCCCTTCTCCTAAGTTTTCAATAGCAGGCACCCAGTTGGGCTCAAAGTCAAGTGTCGCTCTACGCACCCCAATTTCGAGATCATCGATTTCACCTTCGATATTTGGCATTGCCGCCTCAAAGCGGTAAAGCCAATTAGGGCAATCACTTCTCGAAGACGGTGAACCAGCACGACCTTCTCAATAACGTGTTGCCACTGAGGGGCAAGGCTGTCTCGTCGTCGGGTGTAGCCCTCAAACACCCCATCATCAGAAGGTGCTTCCTTTCCTTTCTCCTCAGGGCAAGAGAGTAAGGCTTCTAGCTCAACCTGCTTGATGCTTTTATCGGGGGTAGAGAGCCCTGCTTTGCGCCGCTCAATTTCAGCCCAAACGGCCTCTGCACCAAATGGTGCCAGGTCGGAGAACTTGGGCTTTCGTAGCTCTTTTCTGATATCTGCTAAATCTTCTGCAAATTGCAAATCTTCTTCATAGAACCGATCTACGGCTCTTTTCAGCTCAGCCTCTTTATCAGGCATGGAAATGACGCTGAGAATTTGGCTGAAGTAGGCATTGCTGGCAGATCTGACTAACAGGCGGTTGTATTCTGGTTGATCCGTTGCGACAATGTCTCCGGCTTGTGTTCTCCTATGACGCCTGCAGGGTTCCTTCCCTCGTGTTCCTAACCAAGGGCGGTGACCTTCACATGGACCCAGTACCTTGGAGTCAGTGATTTTTGCTTGGGAGAGGGGTCGCCGCTTACCACACTGCTCACAGCGAACGAAGATCTCCTCAAAATCGTTGCCAGAGCCGGCCTCATCTAGCCAAAGCTGCCCTCGGCACTTAGCCTGAAAGTCGTTATGGACAAAAGCACTCCAGTTGATATCGCTTAAGTGTCCATTGGTGCAAGCCTGCACGAAACGAACAGGAACCGTCTGAACCGACTTACCCTCGAATTTTGCGCCCTCTTTAACAGAGTTCCAGGAGACAAATGGACGGGTTCTGTATGTTTTTCCGTCACGCTCAATGGTTTGATCTACCTGTGCTAGAAACCAGGTGGGAAAGACAAAAGCATCAACTCCGCTTACAGCAGCTTGAGGATCGTTCGATTGCTTGGGTGGCGAAAATAGTTTGATGTCTTGGCCATCCGGCAGTTGTAGACTCTCCGCGACTTTGTACTTGAGGCGATCTTCCCGGATGTATTGCTTTTCCCCCTTCCAGAAGTTGAGCCCTGAGATAATCACGGAACGAGCAGGCAAGTCGACCATGGAGCCAGGGCCAAAGGTTGTAAGCATTTGGCTTTGGCGGAGTTCACCGCTGGGTTTTGCTTTTGACTTACTGGACTTGCTCATTCGGCTCCTACCTCTACATCTTCAAGGGTGTACGGATCTCGAATCCACAGGTTGACACTGGCTTCCACATCCCGCAGGCTGCGTTGAGTCTTAAACTTCTGCTGATCAATCGGCTTTTTATCGGCTTCTGGGTCAAAAGCATCCAACAGAAGTGGTGGAGTTAGGTCGGCCTCTTTCTGGTACTGCAGCCGCTGATCACGCTCTAAAATTCGTGCCCAAGTATCGAGCAAATCAACCACCTGAGCGCGTACACTTGAGCGGAGTTCATTGGCGGCTTCACCATCTAGATCGGGGCTGTGGCTTTCGGCTCGACGAGCAATAGTATCTACCGCTGCATTGACAGCCTCCCGGTACTCAGTAATGTTGGATGCCCCCAGAGGGCGTGTCATCTCAGGAACCTTTAATCGTGCTAGAGCGACGGTGACTCCGGCCAGCCCCCGGTCTAAAGCGCGTGGCGAGAAGGGTGTGACACTGGTAGCTTCCACAGCCCGGTAGAAGCTGTTGTGCCAGCTTTGGAAGCGCTCGTAGTGGGAACGATCTCGGGGGCGGTGAATGTTCATTAGTGTCACCACTAAACCTGGCTTTTGGGGATCTCGACCGACCCGGCTGGTAGCCTGAATGTATTCAGCAGCAGTTTTGGGTTGACCCAGAACTACCATCAGGCCCAGACGAACGATGTCGAGGCCGACAGAGATCATGTTGGTTGCTAAGGCAACGTCTACCCGCTCCTTATTGTTGAAGGGCAAAGCTAACCGTCGCTTAGTATTAGCAATTTTATTGGTGCTAACGCGTGAAGTTAGTTCTTCCGGCTCTTCGTCGATTTTTCGATGGAGGAAGGGCCCAACTAGGTTGCCTTCACGTAGGCGATCGCCATATTTAGTGAGTCGGGAGTTAACTTCATCCTCGACAATGCGACGGCTACCACCTAGCTCTCTTAAGGAGTTGAAATAGCCAAGTAGGGTCATGTAGGGATCCGCTGGGTTCCCCTTGTTACTGTGTCCTCCTGCATCAATCCACTGTTTCTGGGCTGCTGCTAGTAGGGCTAGGTACACCCTAAGTAGCACCACTTTTAAGCTGCGGCCTTGAGCCGCAATACCCGTGTAGAGACGGCCTGATGCCTGAAAGTCAGTCTTAGCAAAGAAGGAGTCGTGCCGGTCTGGGCCAGGGGGCGGGAAGATACCAACGTGACTGCGGCCAAAGAGCGCTTGAATTTGGCGGTCAGCTCGTCTGACGGTAGCCGTTGAGGCAATAACTTTGGGCCGAATAGTTTTGCCGTTTTCCTCTCGGCAGCATAAGGCATCGATCGCAGTTTCGTAGAGCCCCACCATTGTTCCTAAGGGGCCAGAAATCAAGTGCAGTTCATCCTGAATAATCAGATCTGGTGGTGGCAGGAATTCGTTTAAGCGTTGTCCCGCTACGCTTGGATCGCCGTGGCTGTAGAAGCCCTCTCCCTGCTGAAAATGGGTAACACGGCCAAAGAGCGCTCCCGTTTGGCCTACCCAAGGTAGCGCTGCGAACTTATCAACAGTTGCGATGATGAAGCAAGGCAATCGGCGGTAGATTGGTTCGTCAACGGCCAGAATAGGCAGCGAATTACGACTACGAAAATCGCTGCCTCGAGCGACGCACATAACTTTTAGATTCTTAGGCTCGTCCTCACTAGGCAGTAGTTGGAAGGAATTGGTGGTGAACTTTTCTCCGCACCAGGGGCAGCGTTCTAACAGAATAGGCGAGGGTTTGCCCTTGCTATCCCTTTTGAAAGCAAGCGTGCGCTCGCGAGCGGAGTATTCATCCTTATCCCCTCGCTTGCCCATTTTGTTGGGTGTAGCACTTTGGCCAACCCAGAGGCCAATTTCAAAGGGCCAAGTGCCTAGTTTATCGGGCGCTTTTTGCCGCTCTAGCTCCAGAGCACAGACCAGGCGCGAGGCCCGCTCTAGCTGGTCTAGCGTTAGCAGGCGCAGGGTATAGCGCATGAGGACGCTCATTCCCGCGGCTTGGGTACCGGGATACTTAAGCCGCCGTAGGATGAGGGTAAAGGCGGCGAGCCCCAGGTAAGCTTCGGTCTTACCACCGCCGGTGGGGAAGAACAGCAGGTCTACAACATTGCGATCGCAATGTTCAGGCTGGGCTAACCCCGTTAGGTTGAGCAAGATAAACGCGAGCTGAAAGGGTCGCCAGCTAGGCTCGTTGAAGCTTTCTGGCGGCTTTCCTTGTTCCTGGCTAAGCTGTCGTCGTCTGGCGGTCGCGATCGCACGATTAGCCAAGCGAGATGCTTCAAAGACGGCTGGATCATCGAGGGCATTTAGTCCGGCTTCAATGCGATCGCAACTCTGACTAGCACGATCAAGCAAGTTCTGGGCTACTTCAGCAGCTTTTGGAGGATGGATGGGGGTAGAGCGCTGAGTTTCAATCCAGAGACGATACTCACTGACGAGTGGCCCTACCATCTCTTGAATGACTGCGGGAGTGGAGGCATTGGCTAAGGACTCCATGCCCAACTGGGCGTTGCTGATCCTGGGGATGAAGCAATACCTGGAATCCTTGACGCTTCATTTCAATATGAGTGAAGCCATCCCTCTATTCAGCAACGCCCCCAACTGAACATTTTTGATGGTGGCAGCGTTGACTCTAGGCACCTCTGAAGTAGGAATCCAGGTAGTGCAAATTTCAGTGCAGTGGTCACCTGTTGCTTTGGCAACGGCTGAGACGTTATGGCCGACGGCAAACTCGTAGTCTTCTTGGTATTGAAGGGATGCTACGGCTTCGTCCCAATCGTCGGTGTTGATGCCACGAGGATCAGGCCGTGGGACGAAACCTTCGGGGCAACTGAGGCTGAGACAGGTTTGGAAAGCGAAGGTGACATCGCGATCGCCGTGGGTAGCTTGGCGGTAGTTCACTAGGAAGACTGAGGCGGAGAGAGTGCCTGTGGGAAAGCGGCTGTCTCGTACTTGGCGGCAAGTAATCACGAGGGTGAGACCCCTACCCCCTAGAATCTCGAACTGCAAGGGTTCGTGAGTTTCTTCAACAGGTATAGTAAGGATCGCTTTCTGAGAAATTCGCTTCCAGGCTTCCTTTTTGCGCTTCTTGCCCTTTTCCTCATCCTCTATGTCTGAGACTTCAGAATTGAGATCAAACGGGATATAGTCGCCCCAACTGATGATAGCCTCGATCTCTTTGGTATTGGCAGAAACCAAAAAACTTAACCCCATGGAGGAGGGAAAGAATGCCTTACGCGCAGGTGGCTTGTCTGGGGTTTTGCTGTCTTCGCTGGTTTCACTCTTCGTGAGTTCCTCGGGCATGTCCTCTTCATCGTCGTCCGTTCGGATCTCGGGTGGTGCACCGAAGGGGACAAGGAATCCGGTGAGATACCACTTGGATGGAGCCTGCTTAAGAATTTCCTCGGCATGCTCAGTATCACCAGGGGTGGGACCGACCAAGTCTAGTTGTAGGGCCTCAACCAAAGTGGAGCGAATTTCAGCGGAAGTGGTCATAGCATCTTTCTCTTGGCAGCTGTGATGAAGCAGAAGAGCCTTACTTGGGGTATTCCTTGACGACAAAAGCCTGAGCTTTGGACCTGGGCTGGTTCTGCTTTTGAATGCGAATTAATCGATCAAACAGAGACTGGCCTGCGGTTTCTACATAGATATGTAGGGTCTGGGCCTGTCCTTGGTAGTCGCGGTCGTCTTTACAAATGACGATGCCTCCATGATTAATGCCGCTGCGATGTAAATCGATAAAGTCTTGACGGTTGAGTGTGATCACGCTGCGGTTTTCAGCCGTAGCAAAGGCCAGCACAGCTTTGTCTGGAATGCCCTGGTTCGCTTGCCCCGCTTCGTAAGAAGTCAACACATCATGGTTGAGCTGGCGAAGTACCTCCACAAGATCCATAGGCAAGTTTTCGTTGGAGTAAAACCTAGCCATCCACACTGTCCTCATCAGCCTCATGGGCAAGCGCACTATCGATTTCAGCAGTGTGGGCTGCATAGTAGGTCCGCATCGCTGTCAAATCAAACAATGTTAAGCCGGGAAAATTGCGGAGCAGTTCGGCATCGTCGGCTCCCTGATTTTGTAATGAGACGATTGTCCAGACAGGGATGCGGGTATTGCGAATGCGAGCATGTCCCCCGCAGACACCTTCAGTTTTTTGGATGCTGCGGGAGGAGAGTTGCTCTTGAAACAGAGCATAGTCCTCTGGGGGTAAGGACTCGACAGCCTGGACAAGGGATTCAACAAGCTTGACGTTCATAGCGACAGGTAGTGGGGGCAAGATTTTTTCTAAAAGTAGCGTTGTTGTTCTACGCAGCTTACCTACCAATACTGAATCCCAAACTTTTCATTGAGAGTATCCATGAAGTTGTCTGCGTCTTGATAATTGGGCCAAACCCGTTCGTGTTCACGAAAAGTTGATGAATGTCCCTGCTGGAGGTAGAGGTGCAGGTATTCATGCCACAGTAGAAACTTCAAGTGCTCTGCTTTCATATCAGGACTGTCAAGCAATCGGTTAATACGGATATAGCCCTGCCCGTTGGTTGCATTTGTATCCCAATAGGCCTGCCCATACCATCCTTTTAGAATTCGGCGAGTCCACTCAACTCGGGCTGGTGCAGGTAACGATGAGGTGAGATTTAGGAGAGCTGCACCTTCCTTTAAAACATCCGCCATCAGGCTATCTAAATCATGGTGTGGACCCACTGCCATCTGCTTATCAGGGCGAGGATCAGGGATAGGAATTGCCCGTCGTCGTCGAGTAGTATCTTCTGGATACTGAATTTCGTAGAGGGCATCCTCAACGGCAGCACGAAAGCTGCGTAGGTCAGGGTAGATTGCTCTCGCCAGCTTGGTGTAGCTGTCTTCTACGAGAGCACTCTTATCCCGTGGACCAAGCTGCTGCTCCCAAATTTTGTCAGCCAACTTATATGGGTCGCATTGGTCGCGCTCAATCAGCGGGTGGAATTGGGGCTGCTCGCAACCGGCACAACGATGGATTAGAACACGATGAATATCGTGGAGAGAGGGCCAAGGATGATCGCAATCAAAGAAAAACTCGTCAAAGCTGGCCTTTAGAAGATCATCGAGTTTGGATTTGTCGGTGGTTTCTAGCGACTGTCTAAGTTGTGCTACCTGCTCGGCATCCAGTTGCCACAGGTGTTCTAGCAGCTCATTCCAATAGAGCTCTTGGTGCTCGTAAGTCGAAACGATTTGGGAGACATACTCATCCTCATTAAACCGGGATAGAACATAGTAACCGTGAGGAATTACCTCAAACACGTCAGCCTCGATTCCCGTCCCTAGTTTGGCGATTTCCGCGGCAGCACTCCGGATGATGTCCCAAGGTAACGCTTCAACAATGGTTATAGGAGTGGGTGATGGGTCACCATCTGGACCTGGACCGATTACACCAGGCGGAAGTATTCCAAATGGATCTTGCCAATCGCGGAAGCGCTCCCACTGGTCCTCAAAGGCAACTAAATAGGCTTCCTTAGTTCCTCCTGCTTTTACACCTCGCATTGCTCGTCCAATCATTTGACGAATGAGAATTCCGCTGATGGTTGGGCGGGCTAAAAAGACGGTTTGAATATTAGGAATGTCCACTCCTTCAGTCAGGAGCTGTACGTTAATAAGGACGTCAATACCGTCTACTCCGCTGGAATTCTTAAAGCGTTGAACGATCGCCGTATTATTTTCAGGGCTTGCATCCAGCCGATAGGAAGCAACATATTCAGCCCGAATACCTCGTTCCCGGAAGCGGTCAGTCAGTAAAGCTGCATGGGCAACGTTGAGGGCAAAAATCAGAGTTTTGCCGTATTTTTCTCGATTATCTAAATAGTGCTGAATAATTAGAGAATTACGCTCTTCAATATGGGCGAGGCGTTCTAACCAGGCTTCAGACAGCTTGTTGAACCGAGCTAGAAAATCTTCATCAAAGGCTGTAACACCGTCTTCAGCATCAACTGCAGTCCAGACTCGAATCGGGTGTGGTTGGGCAAGAAATTCACGTTCAACGAGATTTTGGATAGTTTGCTCGTAGAGAATTCGTCCCCCGAATAGGGCGGAGAGAACTCCTTGTTCTTGCTCAACCGTGCGTGTGGGAGTCGCTGTTAAGCCCAAGACGCAGTGCCGTTCCCGACGACGCAGGGCTGTGATCAGAGCTTTATAAGTACTGGCGACGGCATGATGGGCTTCATCAACTACCAAAAATGTCTTGGGATCTGTTAATAGCCATTTAATCCGGTTGATGTTCTGAGCCAAGCTCATGATCGAACAAAGGATGACATCATCCGTTTTGCTAATCTGACTTGTTGAACAGTGGATCCCAGAAACGATCCTGACTTGGACTTGCTTTAGCCCTATAGCTCGACTTGAAAGGGCATGGAACTCCCGTGCAGCTTGCTCCAACAACTCATGGCGATGGGCTAACCAAAGAACACGGTAACCCCTATTCAAAACAGAATCGACAAGCCAGCGGGTCGCTGTATAGGTTTTCCCTGACCCAGTGGGCATTACCAATAGCCCTTCGAAGCGGCCTGTAACTTCAGATTCGGCAAGATGGGCTGACAGTTTTTGCCAAGCCTCTTGCTGGTAGTCGTGAGGTTGCCGAGGATCCTGGGGTTGTATTGTGGGGTCTAGGCTGACATAGCGGTGGACATAGTCCTTAAAGGGAGAGACGTCGTTTTTATCTCGTTGGGGGTTGCCCCAGTGCAGCATCGCTTCGAGGAGGCGTAGCCGAACAGTTTTGGAGTTGCGGCATCTCTGGATGTACTGAACGTAGTCTTTCTGGGTTCTAGGGCTACCCATTGGCCCAATGCCGACATCAAGCAGGTAATCTACGACCTGCTTTGCGCCCTCATACTCGGGGAGCCAGGTTTGTTCTAGGGCAGTTTTGGTTTGGGCGATAAAGGCTTCATTTGGATAAGGATAGTGCTGCTGGAGCCAAGCTTTGGGTGCTGCTTTGGCCAGATACCATGAATCGCCCGCGGCAGCCTGAGCTAGGGCAATGATAGTCCGGTCAGTGAAGGTATCCCAAGAGAATGGGTAGGAGCTTTGGGTAGGTGAGGGTTTGGTCAGAAGCATTATTAAGCAATTTCTGATTTAATTAGAAAACAGATGCGATTTGAGATATTTGAGACATTTAGGACACAACAGCGGGTTCATTCAAACGCCAGAGTTGTTTCAAGCAGTCCAAGCGCTCTTTCTGACGTTGTTCAATAGCTTCAGGTGTCCATTTAGGCTGGTTAAGTACTTGGGTAGTGATGGCAAATGGCGATACACTGCCTTCAGCCGTTTCCTTCTGTTGGCGGCTGAAGTATTTATTCTTTTTGGTCTCAAAGTCATAGTTTTGGGCGCTACTGTTTTTGTGGCCAGGCAGTAGCGTCAGGTTACCTAAGCAATGGACGTATTCCTGGCGTTTCTCCTCGTCAGGGAACCACTCTAACCACTGGCTGTTGGGAGATGGATTTTGAGGTAAAACGTGCTCCACTGTGATGCGGGAGAAGTTATATACAGCGTTACCGCCAGCAAGATACTGATCTAGCCGAAGCAACACATAAAGCCGAATCTTAGTTTCTAGATAGAGTGGGCCATTCAACCTTTGAATAATGCTCTCGCACTCCTTAGCGGTCAAGTGCATTGGAGAATCAGGTTGACTCAAATTCTGGTTTTCTTCAATCCAAGTAAGCAGGGCACTATAGCGTCTGATTCGTTGGTTAATGTCAGTCCGTTGAATCATCAGACCGGAGACAAGACGGTCAAGATCCCTGAAGAAGATGAGCAACTTGTCAGGATGGTGACGATATTTCGACAAAAACGCAATGGCGGACGGTAGCCAATCAGCATTATCGATTTGGTTGAGATGTTTGAAGTAGGTATTGATGGCTTCGGCGTGCTGGTGGCTCTCGTAGGAGCAGTCTTGGATATCTGCGAGGGCTTGGGCGGTTGGGCACAGCACCTCATCAATAAAATGGATGGGGTTTTCGCTGGGCTTTACGTACTCCCTCACTTCTTTCAGTACAGAGTCTTTTTGCTTTGTCTTGCGGTAGATCATCCGAATATGGGAGAACAGGTCTTGGAAAGTAGATCTTCCCAACATAGCTTCGGTATCTTCCCATCGTCGGTTGTAGTACTCTTGTTGAGCGGCAGGAATTTTGCTAATGATTTCAGATTTAAGGATGTCGCTGTGCGAAAGGTCTAGGCCGCGATCGTTGAGGACGGAGAAGATACGGTAGGCCGAATCCATATCTGGGGTGGAAACAACCACTAGCAGGCATTTGTACAGAAGAAATTGAGTTAATTGACAGAGTTCCTGTTCGCTGATTTGCGTCAGTCGATTGAGCAATATTAATGCGTTATCCCGAATATGAGCTTGGCTATCGGGTAGAACAGCATCTTTAAGAGCTTTGAGTTGCTCTAACCCACCCTCAGTCTGAATATACTTCTTGAAGAATCCTGCGTCTCGTTCTCGTAATGTCAGGCGATAGCGGTTCTCTCTCCCCTTAGGATTTATATCAACCGGGTTTCCTTTCTGATAAAGACGCTCGGTGATAGTACTCGCCCACTCTGTTGGCAAAACCTCCCTCAATGCAGCAAGCAAAATGGTCAGAGTTGTGAGACGTTGTTGCCCATCAACCACCTCTGCCTCTGGCAGACCATCTGACTTGATCAGAACAATGCTGCCCAAAAAGTAAGGGTTCACTTCATCGATGGGTTCCGTACTGTCTCCTAGGAAGCTTAGGAGGTCATCTAGTAAAGCTTCTGCTTGCTCAATTTCCCAGGCGTAGGGCCGTTGGTACAAGGGGATCGAAAAGATAAAGTCACCACAGAAGATTCTGTCTATGGGATATTCAGCACCGTGAATTCTATTAGGCATGGTTAGAGGAGATGAGTGTGAGCAAGCAGAAGTTTTTAAGCAGTGATTTTACTTGGCCAATGCATCTTTTTGATAAGCTTGCTTGGCAAGTAAACCACCTAAGGCTGCATAGAATATGAGCCAAAGAACATGGAGTGTTAGGTGATGTTCATCCCCAATGTCAGCAGCGAATTCGATCAATCCCCTATAGTGGAAAAACGGAGAAAGTACAATTAAGTCATTCAGCAAACTTGGAATTTGCTCTGCGAATAGTCCACTACCAATAAGAGCTACCGGTATTAATAAACCCGTAATGGCATCTAGGGTTTTAGGTGGAACGATGTAGCCAAGAGCAATACCTGCTATTGCAAATGGAATGGTGCCTAGCAAGAGGCCAGAACTTAGGAGGCTCCATTCTAAGAATGACTGCGTAATGCCAAATTTGTAGATGCCAATGCCAAAAATCGTAGCAAGGCTAGTCGTCAGAACCAACATGGTCATCATCAGCTTTGCCATGAGATAAAGGCTAGGCTGTAGCGGAGTGACCTTGAGTAATTTAAGCCAGCCCTCTACACGTTCAATTGCGATTCGTTTGCCCAAACGATCCACCGAGAACATCAGTAGGCTGATGGCGGAAAACAGTACAAGCAGAAGCTTCATCGCATCGGGATCTCCAGCTGGGAAGAGACTGGCCATCCCAGAAAACAACAATACTCCAATCAAATAAATTGGAGTTCTGATGAGTTGTAAAATCTCTGCTTTTGTCTGTATGAACAGGACTTTAACAGGATTTGCTTGTTGATTACTGAAGGCGGGAACTAGGGGCTCTGGGGTACTAGAAGGTTGAGCAAGTTGCTTATCGTAAACGAGTTGACCGTCTGCCAAGGTGATAATATGCGTTGCTGCATTCTGCAAAAAGCTCTGCTCTTCTCGAATATGAGTCACCATCAAAATGGTTACACCTGCTTCCTGGCAGTGCTGTACTTGCTCCCAAAAAGTTGTTTGGCCTTCCTCGTCTAGGTTTTTAGTCGGCTCGTCTAGGATGAGTAGCTTGGGATTGCCCACTAGGGCGATCGCAAAGTAAAGCCGCTGCTTTTGCCCTCCGGACAAGTTACTGGGATAGGCATTTTGCTTATCTTCGAGCCCAACCATTCGCAAAATTTCTTGGGTTGAATGCGGCTCGGGATAGTAGCTGCTTACCAAATTGATCAGTTCTTTAACTTTTAAGCTATTCGGCGGTGTCACCTCCTGAAAAATCGTGCCTATATGTAATTTGGCTTCAGGGGTGTTAGGCATTTGCCCAAAAAGTCGAACGCTTCCCCTATCGGGTTCTTGTAAGCCCAGAATGATTTTGATGAGCGTGCTTTTGCCAGCACCATTAGCGCCCCGTAGCACTACAAAATCGCCCTGGCGCACGGTGAAATTGATATCGTTCAAAACCGTACGCTTCCCTAAAATCCCCTCTGGAAAGCTTTTGGTCACTTTCTGAACTTCGATTAAATTCATGACTATAGGTGTCCTGGAACGGGGGTGACAGTATTAAAGGAAGTTTTGGATGGCTAGCCAAATGGCAACACCTGCTGCAGTTGCTGCCACCACGGGGACACCGAGCAAAGTTAAAGTCACCAGGACGATCGCTCCGCCTAAGAACGCTAAGGGTTCTGCAGCATTAGGAAATATCACATCCACGCTACCGTTGAAGTGCCATAGCACGATGAGCACGGCTCCAATACAGAGAAGTACGAAGCTTGCTTGCGTGAGTCGCTGGAAGAAAATAGCCCAGCTAAAGCGAACGATATTTTGTGGAGCGTCTGATGAGGGGTTAGTCATGGTTTTAGTTGTGTTTGAACTTTGTACGTTAAGAATATTTAGGGTCTAAATTGTTAGGACCCAGAGGACAGCAGAGCACTGGCTGTAAGCCAGACAGCCACCCCTACCCCAATAGCTACAATTGCGGGGGCACCAACAACAACTGCGCCTATAGCAACGACAGATCCCACAACGGAGCCCTTAATCAGAGTGTCTGGCTCAATGATTGGCGTTTTTGGCTCATCCTTTCCATCGCTGCCACTGCCACCCTTTGAACCATCTTTTGAAGAGACACCAGATCTATCATCGCCGGAGCTAGAATCATTCCCAGGGCAGGGCGGCTGGTTCTCTGCCTGAACGAAGAAATGGGTACGTTGCCAAAAATATTGAGGAGGATTTGCTTGCGCACAAGGAATACAGGTAGAGGCTTCGATTAACGGCTTACAGGAATACTGAATTTCGAAAGTATAGACACTCAGCAAAACAGCCCAGTTAACCATCAATAGGGTGCTTAATACGCCTACAATTCCATGCTTCAGCATGGTGAAGCATGACCAGTGAGTATGAGTTTGTATATGTGGCCACATGGGGCGGCTGATTGGCAGGGAGAGTTTCATGCTTAGATTTCTAGACCGGGGATGGTAGGAGTGTTGGCTTGAGGTTTGGGAGACTTCTTGTCAGAGCGCTGGCTTTTCCCCTCGTTTAGGGTGCCCACTGCTTTGTGTCTGCGCACTTCTTCTAAATGCCGCTGCTGGTTGAGGTCGAGAAGGCGGGTAAGGACTTCGTCGTGGGTGGTTTCGGGCCAGCGGTAGCGCCAGGGGAGTTTGCGCTTGCCGGTGCTGACTTGGGAACCGAAAGCAGTGGCTTCTTCGGCGGTGGGAAAAAAGAGGTCGCCGGAGGCGATGCGTTCTTGAATGGGGGTTGGAAGGTTGTCGGTGTCGATATCGAGGTAGTCGAGGGCGAAGCCGCAGGTGGTGTCGATGTCGTGCCAACTGTAGGTATTGAGGACAGCACGATCCATTTGTTGGTGCAGGTCCCGCAGTTTGAGGATGTCGGGGTCGCGTTCTTCGGGGTCGTGGAAGCGGTTGTAGGTGTCGGTCAACCCTTGGTTGTTGCGAACCATGAGGTCGGCGCGGAATTCGTAAGTAGCTCAACCTAATTAAACATAAAACGTTCGACCCCATATTGTCCCTGCTGTGCGCGATGCTCCATCCCCTCAACGATCGCCATTGCTTGTCAGGCGACAATTAGACAAAAGCAGCGATGCCAATTACTTGGCAGCTTGAGAGAGTTCCCTATCAATAGGATCGTAAGGGAGCAAAACGACAGCTAGAACACAGGCCCACGAGATGCGCAACGAGATTCAAATTATTACAGCAGGTCTGGGTTTCAAGCTCCTGAGCCAATCCAGCACGGTTGAGTAGATTCCAAACAATTTGACCTGCCAATGAGGG